>JABMQX010000325.1 GCA_013203085.1 bacterium
GGGCAAGGGAGCCCCGCGAGATCCCGCCAAGGGCGGGATAGGATGGCGGCGGTACGTAGCCCTGTGCGCGTCCCCCGGCGCTCTGCGGATCCAGCCTCACCCGCCCGTAAGTGAGGCATTACTGACGCGTCCCGTTTGTATTGACAGCGCATCGGTTCTGGCGTACGCTTGGACGACGATGAATGAATCGGTTGATTCGTTCGTCCGAATCGCAGAAATACCTTCACGCCGGGAAGAACGACAGGAAAAGGAGTCGTTATGAAAAGGACGATAAGAACGGTCGGCGCGATATCGAGCATAGTTTTCATCGCGGCCTTAGCTATATCTTTGTGCATGGGGGAAACGGTTTCTCCGTCCCCGCCTGAGAGGGCGCAGCCGCCCGCGAGGACCTTCCGTCGCCCTCCCGGCAGCGGTCTTCTGCCCCGAGCGCGTCCCATTGAGGGCGGCAATTACTATTGGGAACTGGCGGAAGTTCATACAAGGTACGGCGTCTACGGCAAGGCTGTTGAGATGCTGGAAATGGCCATCGAGAAGGAGACAGACCCCGGCAAGAAGACGAGGTATTACGAGTCGCTGAGCGAAGTTTACCGGATGAAGGGGGAGACGAAAAAAGCTGCCGGGCAGATTGAGAAGGCTCTGGAAGTCGCCAAAACCGTTGAGGAGAAATGCCGGTATTACACCATTCTGGGGCGAATCTGCGAGCAGGCGAAGGACCTCGAAGGCGCGAAAAAGGCGTACGAGTTTGTCGTCGCCAACGCGACTCGCGATGTCCAGAAGCGAAGCGCTGAGTTGAGCCTCTTCCGTCTCTATCAGAAATCGGGGGAGCTTGAGAACGTCATCGCAGACCTCCAGAAGAGACTCGAGGCGAACCCGGGAGACGAAGACGCACTCAGAACATTGGCTCAGATTCTCAATTCCGTTGTCCGCAAGCCTGAGAGAGCCCTGCCCGTATATGAGAAACTGTCGAAGCTGAAACCGAAGGATGCAACCATTCTCAACCGGCTGGTGCACTTTTATCAGATGAACAAGGAATACGAGAAGGCCGCAGGGGTCTATGAAAAGATCATTGAGGCGAGTCCTTCCGGGAGGAAAAGCTACTACTACCAGCACGTAGGTCGGATGTACATGCTCGCCGGGAAAAAGGAAGAAGCAATTAAGTGGGCTGAGAAATCCCTCTCGGAAGGACCAGCGAGCCCGTACACTTACGTCTCAATAGCACAACTCTACCTTCAAAACAACCTCGCTGAGAAGGCAGTGCAGTTGTACGAGAAGGCCATGGAGGCGTCCCGGCGCCCCATTGAGAAGCACCAGATTTCCCTTCGCTTCGCCGACCTCTTCGCCCAGAACAATGAGGAGGACAAAGCAGAGGAAATCTACAAGTACGTGATGAAAGAGGCGACGGTGCCTACCTTCAAATCGCAGGCGAGGTCGAAGCTGATCGCCCTCTATCGCGAGCAGGGTAAGACGAGCGAGATACAAGCTCTCACCGGCGAGGAACAGGAAAGCCCCACTCCGCGCGAGTGAACGCCTTTCCCCGCCGAAGAGGGATTTCCGGTTTTTCTATCATCTTGGCGTCTTTGCGAGAAGTCTCTTCCGATTTCGGATTGGGGATTTCGGATTCGCCATTCAGCAATCGGCAATCGCGGGGTTGGGGGTTTCGGGTTCGGGGTTTCCGCTACCCCAGACGCGATACCCGAACGCGTCCTTTCTACCTACTCGCTCTCCTCGATTCTAATCATCAGGGTCTCGTCTTTCACGACATCGAGCGAGTCAATTGTCTTCAGGGCCGCCCGGATGGATTCCTCCTTCGCGGCGTGGGTCATGACGATCACCGCCACGGCGCTCTCCAAATGGCGTTCCTTCTGTGTCACGGCGGAGATGCTGATGCCATTCTCTCCGAGAACAGTGGTTATCTGCGCCAGAACGCCCGGCTTGTCAATGACGGTGAAGCGGAGGTAGTAGCGTCCGCGGATCTGATTCATCGGGATCAGGCGTTTCGTGCTGGCGGTTTCCGGCAGGGAGGAGATTCTCTTTCTTGCGGCGCTTTTGATGTTGCGACTAATATCCACGATATCGCTCACAACGGCGGAGGCTGTAGGTTTTTCTCCCGCGCCCTGGCCGTAAAACATCATCTCTCCGGCGTAATCCCCGACCAGATAGATGGCATTGTGAACGTCCCACACGTCGGCGAGGGGATGGTTTCTCCGCAACAGAGCCGGATGGACCCTCGCTTGTACCCAGTCCGAGCCAAACTTCGCGATGGCAAGCAGCTTGAGCACGTACCCCAGCTCCGCTGCATAGGCGATATCCTTTTGCGTGATGTGCGCGATGCCCTCCACGTAAACCCGGTCAACATCAACCCAGCTATTCGATGCCAGCGACGCCAATATGGCAAGCTTCTGAGCTGAGTCCGTGCCGTTGATGTCGAAGGAGGGGTCTGCTTCGGCATATCCTTTCGCTTTCGCCTCCTCCAGCGCCGATGAGAAGCTCATCTGGTCCTTTTGCATCCTCGTGAGAATGTAGTTGCAGGTGCCGTTGACGATTCCATCTAAGGAAAGGACTTTGTTTGCGACTAACGATTCTCTGAGCGATTTGATCACCGGTATGCAGCCCGCCACACTCGCTTCGTACAGGACATCTGCGCCGCTTTCGCGAGCCGTCTCGAAGATTTCCACGCCGCACTTGGAGATGAGCGCCTTGTTGGCGGTCACCACATGCTTCCCGTTCCGCAAGGCCGTCAAGACGTATTCTCTGGCGGGATTGATTCCCCCGATCAATTCCACGACAATGTCGATGGAATCATCATGGATTACCTCCTCGGCGTCTGTCGTCAAAATGGACGGATCAACGCTGACATCCCTCTCTCGTTGCAGGTCAATATCGGCGATACGAGCGATCTCCAATCTGATCCCGGTTTGTTGGGCGATCAGCCCCCCGTTTGAGATGATGTTCTTCACCACACCTTTGCCTATGGTCCCGAAGCCTATTAGGCCGACTCTTATGTCTTTCATCGCGACTCCGTCTCCTCCCAAAAGCCATGCGAGGTTCACTCCGCCAAATCAAAACGAGCGAGGATTTGCTCCGTTTTTGCGCTCTGCCTGCCTATCTTGCCGGATGTCTTGCTTTCCCGTGCTCCGAATTTCACCAATTCATCATGTCTTCGCGAGGGCCTATCTGTCAACGCCTTTCTGATTGACAGCCCCGGGGGGCTATGTTAGCTTCCGGGCAACTTTTTTCGAGTCTTCGTTCCATCTAACCAACCTGGTTTCGGGCACTTTCATGGTCGGCTTGCTGAAGATTTCCGCCGCTTTTGCGGCAATTATTTTTATGGTGCGGAAGAAAGTCAATCTTGGCACCGCCATGGTTCTGGGGGCGGTTTCCCTCGCTCTTTTGTCCGGGGCAGGGGCCTTTTTCTTGGATTCCGGCACAGCCATTACGCCCGCCGATTTTCTATCTATCATCTGGAAGGCACTCTCCACCCCCTCGATATTGAAGCTCAATGGAGTCGTCGTGCTGGTTCTGATCCTGAGCCACTGCCTCGAAAAAACGGGCCAGATGAATCGCATTCTGCAATCCGTTCAGGCTCTTGTCGGCGACGCGAGAGTTGTCCTCAGCAGCCTTCCGGCTCTGATCGGGCTACTTCCTATGCCGGGCGGTGCGGTCTTCTCTGCGCCGATGGTCGAGGAAGCGCAGAAGGAGATCAATCTCTCGCCGATAAAGAAGACGCTCATCAACTACTGGTTTCGGCACCTGTGGGAATATTCGTGGCCTCTCTATCCGGGGCTCCTTCTGGCTTCGGAGTTGTCGGGGATGTCGGTTTTCAAGCTGGCTGCGATACAGTCGCCGTTGACCGTCGGGGCCCTCGTGGGCGGTATTATTTTCATCCTGCGAAAAGTTCCCCCACCAGCGAGCACGACAGCCGGAAGCCGGAAGAAATTTCGGTTCACAACGATGGCCGTGGAGATATCGCCGATTGCATCAATTATCACTATTGTCGTTTTTCTCTACGCGGTGATAGGCATGGAATCCAAGGACAGCCTGTTGGTGGCCCTTGTCGTGGCCATTGCGCTGACGCTGCTCATCAACAACCTGAAGAAGGGAATGCGGCCGGTTGAAGTCTTGAAAAGCGTGTCGGTGGGGGGCATCCTAAACCTGGTGTACGTGATTGTCGGGCTGATGATTTTCCGCGGCGCGATCCAGGATAGTGGAGCTGTCGGCGAAATCTCCGCCACGATGAAGGCCTATCACGTCCCCCTTTTCCCATTCGTAGTCTCATTGTCTTTCATCTGCGGTTTCGTCACGGGTCTGGCTATGGCGTACGTGGGAATCGTGTTCACAATTCTGACACCGCTGCTTGCTCAAGTGACATCGAATCCCCTCCCCTTCTTGGTGCTGGCATTCGGGTCAGGCTTTATCGGCGTTCTCTTTTCGCCGGTTCACGTCTGTCTGATCCTGACGCATCAGTACTTCAAGTCGGACTTCTCGCCCGTTTACCGGGGGATGATCAAACCGGCCCTCGTCGTTTTCGCAACGCTTATCGGGCTGTTTCTCACACTTCTCTACCTTGTCCCCGCCTCGAATTTGTGAGCCGTGTTCACGCGGCCCCTCTCTGACGCACATCAGGTATAGACGAGGCTATTTCGGCTCATAATCCTTCATGACACGGTAATAACGGCGTCCGATGTCGGCGAAGTTGGCGATGGAGTTGACGGTGACAATATGTCCGCCACCGGTGTTCCACAGGATTCCGAGGATGACGTCCTCTTTACAATTCTCCACTTCGTTGCGGATGGTTGTGGGATTGATGGTAGCGTGCTCTTTCACGGTCATAAGAAGACCTCGGTCATTTATCCACGTTCTAAGTCCGTTGACGATGCCGGCGCCGGATGTGCCCGAGGTGCTGACGGTGCCGATATCGGTAGCAAGACCTTCAACGAGCTGCGTGGAGGAGAACGCGTGCCTGGTTGGTGAAAACCGCTTCGACTTTATCGGTGGACTCGAGAGTGACCGTGTATTGGACGAGAACGGCGCCTTCCCCGTCCGAGGGCCAGAGGATGAGCATTTCCGAGGGCTGGCTATCGGGCGTGAGTGTGTCAACATGGAGCACCTCAGACCATACCAGCTTGCGGACCATTGGGTCGTCCTGCGTGAGATTGTCCAAGGGGATAAGCGCTTCCGAGAACGCAACTCGTCGTTCCACGATAAGAGGATCGGGCCTTCCCGTACCGGGGACTGCAGGGAAGGCACTTGGTGGGATAATTATATCTACGACGCCTTCCGGGTTGTCGTCCCAGTTCTGCCAGACGAATGCTATCGTGCCGACAGGTTCGCCATCGAGGGTCCATGTCGCCTTAGAATGCAGGACTTCCGGGGCTGACGGCCGGAGAGAAAGGCCGAGGTGGAGCCATTGGCATGGCTCAAGATAGGCCCCCTCCGGCGCCGTCCAGGTAATCGTGATCTCTCGATTTCCTTCCTCCACATGTGGAATCCATCTCCGGGCAAGGTCCCCTGCGTAAAGTCTCACTATGTCGTTGACGGTGATTCCACCAAGAGTCAATTCCAAATCGTTAACTGGCTTCTCGGTGAAATTGTGGAGGTCGAAATTGGAGGAAATACCTCTGATCCATGCCGCGCTGGCATGATAGCCGGTGAGAGTGTAAGCAAGAAGCAAGACGCACAGAATGGTAATCGCTTTGGCGGAGGGGCTTTTTGTGATGCTCATTTGATCTTCCTCCTCGTTAGCATGGAAAACAGCTCGCCTTCGCCTCACCGGGGGTACCGTTGGCAGAGCCAGCCGCTCACTCAAATGTAGCCACACACATCAGGACCTGATTTTCTTTGAAACTGTGTCCAGGAGTACTGCCAGCAAAAGAACGCTGCCCAGAACGACGTACTGCCAGAATCGGGTGAAGCCGAGGAAGTTGACGCCCACCGCCAGGACGCGAATCAAAAGCACGCCGACGAATGTGCCGATGATTGTGCCCCTGCCGCCGAAAAGGCTCGTTCCTCCCACGACCACAGCGGCGATGACCTGCAGTTCCCATTTGTCTCCCGATTTGGGGTCACCGGAACCGAGCGTGGCAGCCTGGATTATTCCAGACAAACCGCAAAGGCCGCCTGTGATGGCATAGACGAAGAATTTGATTTTCTTGACGTTGATCCCCGATAGCCGGCTGGCCTCTTCGTTTCCGCCGACAGCGTAGATTTGTCTCCCGAAGACCGTTCCAGATAACAGAACGTGAAAGAATACAATACCCGCGAGCATGATGATCCCGCTTAGCGGTATCCCGGGAAACCACTCCACGCCAAAAAGATTCTTTCCGAGGATGCCCATTCCCAGAAACTTGAGCTGCTCGTACTCATAAGGGATTTCGACGGGTCTCTCACGGCAGACGATGAACGCAAGCCCCCGGCAGACAAACATCATCGCCAACGTTGCCACGAAAGGAGGGATCCCGAATCGGGTGATGACGAAACCAGAGAAGCTGCCGCACGCAAATCCGACTAAAACACTCGCGAAGATCGCGATAAGGAAAGCGAGCCACAGGGGCAGTCCCGCCACGACGGTGAGAGCCATTGTCCCCAGGACGCCGGTGAGGGCAACAAGAGAGCCGACGGAAAGGTCAATCCCTGCGGTGATTATCACCATCGTCATTCCCAGGGCGATAATCATCTCCACGGACATTTGGCTGATGATGTTGGCTGCGTTTTGGGGCTGGACGAAGTCAAAATCTGTCCGAAACGCCAGGACCAATATCAGAGCTACCAGAAAAGCCCAAAGGCTGTACGTCTCAACAAGTTTCCGAAGTTTCATCCCCCTCTTCCCTTGCGCGATTCCCTGATAGTCCCGTCTGGCTTAAGTCCTTTCTATTCACTGTTTCCTCTCCAGGTTCCGCCTCTGACCGGTATGTTGAGCTGCTCACCTTCCAGGAAATGCTCGATCTCCTCGCGGGGAATAGCTTTGAAGGCGAAATACCTGTGGACAATGTCGAGGGTTTTCTCACCCATCAGCTTGGGATACTGCACCACATCGGCGTAGATTTTCCCGTCTCGGATTCTCCTCCTCGCCTCTTGCGTCGCGTCGTAACCCACGATCTTGATCCTGCCCGCTTTGCCTGCCGCTTCGACGGCTGCAAGGGCGCCGAGGGCTGAATCGTCGTTTATACCGAAAATCCCGTCCAACTCGGGATGTTTTGTGAGAATGTCCCTGGCGACATCAAGGGCTTTGTCCCTCTGTCCCTCGGCGGAAAGCTCCTCCACAATTTTGATTTCGGGGTAGTCCTTTATCTTGTCCTTGAAACCCCTGATTCGCTCCGTGCAGGACTCGACGCCCGGCGAAGTTATGAGAGCCACATTCCCTTTCCCATTCAAAGCCTCGTTCATCAGCTCCGCCGCCAAAACGCCTCCCTGGTAGTTGTCGGAGGCGACGTGGGCGATGACTTTTCCTTGAGGCGAGTCGTTCCTGATATCGGATGTGAAGACGGGAATGCCCGCGTTGTTCGCTTGCTCTATGGAGGTTCCGACAGTCTTGGAGTCGCACGGACAGATGATCACCGCGTCAACCTTCTGCACGATGAAGTCGCGGATGTGATTCGCCTGGATGGCGGGATTGAAATCCGCCGATAGAATCTTCAGCTCGTAGCCGTATTTCTTTGCTCCCTTCCGCATCCCTTCTCGCAGGTCCTGGTAGAACTCGTGCTGGAGGTTGAGGAGGGAAACGCCAATGACCTTTGGCTTCTGCAAGTCTCTGCTTTCGGAGTCAGACGGCCGCTTTCGGCATCCCTCTGTCCACAACAGGGCAACGACGACGACGGTCAACAACACTGCTTTTTTCATTCTATCTCCCCCTATTCCTTCCCTTGCTCAACGTTAAGTGAGGCCGACATAGCCGAGAGTGCGGCCACCAAAGAGACGATTTTCACGAAGGCGTCTCCCTATTTCACTCTTATTTGATTATTGCAGATTTCATACCCACTCTGCCAACTTTATCACAGGGGATATCATCTGTCATCCTTGCCGAATACGCGTTAGGAGGGCGGTCAGGCTTGCGTCGCCTTTTGCCGAGCGATGAAGTCCGCGGAGGCTCAGCGCTCCGCGTCCACCAGCGAGAACTCCGCAATGACAGGAAGATGGTCGGAGCCGATGTCCGGGCCGACCTCCCGGTGGAGAATGGCGATTCCGGGAGAGTGAAGGATATGGTCCAGGGGTATCCGGAACAGCGGCAACAGAGTCTGGGCTGGCCACGTGGCTTGAATTCCATGCCGTCGGCGACTATCCAGAAGCCCCCCTCGCCGAAGCAGCTTTTTGAAATGTGGCGACCAGGGAGTTGTGTTCAGGTCACCGAGGAGGATGACTGGCCCTTTTACGGAGCGTACGTACTCCGCCACGGCCTCAAGCTGACGATTCCTGTGGCCGAAA
>JABMQX010000326.1 GCA_013203085.1 bacterium
CCAGTCCGGCTCTACCAAGGAGGGAGCGCTCATCGGGGGAACAGTTGGCCTTCTGGGCGGCTACCTTTACGGAAAGTCCAAAGCGAAGACAACAACCGAGGGGACAATCGAGAAGTACGTGGAGTGTCCCAAATGCGGCACAACCCTCCAGTTGCCGGCGGGAACGACTGCTGGCAACAAGATCAGGTGCGCCAGTTGCGGAACCACTTTCATTTTGAGGTAGTGTGAAGGAGAGAGGAAGCTTTCTATCACATACCGTGGTTCCTGCATGGTAGCTGTCCCTGAAAGGCGGACACCTTTCGGGCACAGTTCGAGTATTCACGCAAAGCAGGATACTGTTCACCAAGAAAGGAGAAATGAGATGAGAATCGCCAGCTTGTTTGTGGCTGTGATTTTCGTGCTGGGGCTCTTTGGGTGCACGACCGAAGAGAGAACCACCCTTGGGGGCGCTGGCATTGGGGGCGCCGCCGGAGCGATTATCGGCCACCAGTCCGGGCACACCGCGGAAGGAGCGCTCATCGGCGCAGCCGTCGGCGGTCTCGCGGGCTACCTTTACGGACAACACAAAACCAAGACGACTGCCGATGGGACTGTTGTGAACTACGTGGAGTGCCCGAAATGCAGCACGAGTCTTAACTTGCCGCCAACCGCCAGAGCCGGCGCCAAGATTAAGTGCGGCAGTTGCGGAACGACTTTCATCCTGAAGTAGCATAAACCGGGACAGAGGGAAAAAAGCCGAGAGGGTCCGGTGGGGACCGAGGCCCTCTCTTTTCTCGCCGCCAATATGTGATACAACCCACAGGCGGCAGACCGCTGCCGAATCTCCTTCGGCCCACGCGGAATTATTACTGGGCGCGCTGCTGGCTTAACCCAGAAAAACGGCTGCGGCATCGCTTTCCCTGGCTCAGCCTGTGTGCCGAATAGCTTCTGCGGTCTATGATGGGGTCTCTACCGCGAAGGGACGATTTCCTTCAGGGCAGCCCTGACGGGACTGCCGTCGCCTCCGGCAATCTTCAAAGGGAGAGCTATCAGCTCGTAATCCCCCGGAGCCACGCCGCTCAAGTCCAATCCTTCCAGAAGCGGAATCCCCCTGCCAAGTAGAATATGGTGACTCTCGAAAATCGGCTCTCCGTACTTTTCGACAGAAAGGTAATCAACCCCGACCAGCTTGATTCCCTCCGCTTCCGCCAGGAGACGGCACACGTCGGGGGTAAGGTAAACATAGTCTTCGTGGAAGCTGCTTTCCCGCCATAGGTCAGAATTGCTCGTCTTGAAAAGAATTCGCTCCACTCCGGAAAGGGGAACAGTCCGTATCTCTTCGAGGTCAATTCTCTCGACTTCCGGGAAAGAAACGACCCTCGCGGGGCCGACGAACGTATCGAGGGAAATCTGCTCAATGGTCATCCCTTCCCGCTCAAAATGGTATGGGGCGTCCACGTGAGTGCCGATGTGGCTTCCGATTTCCATAAATGATTTGTTGCAGACATCGCCTCTGGCGATTTCCTCAACTCTGTGGAAAACGAACCGGTCTCCGGGCCAGGTCGGAATGTCTCCCGAAATCATGACGGAAATGTCGTGGATTCTTGCCATGTCCACCTCCTTACATTGGCTTTGCTGAACAGTATCGCTGTGTCTGCTCCGCCCGATCCATCGCCGGGTGATGTTTGCGGGAAGACCTCCGGCACGGCTGTGATGAAAACTGTTTGTTGCCGCCGAAGGAAAATCGTGTTATTCTCTCATCCGGATAACTATGGTATCGCAGGCTACTACATGTCGTATAGGAGAATCGGCGTGCTGAGAGATACTTCTTGGAAGATGTGCCTATCCACCCTGGCTTTTTTGGCGGTCGCGGCGATGATCGCTTTTGTGCGTTACCCTCTCCAGGATGAGCCGGTGATCGTTTCGGCTGTTGCTGCCTCTTCCGGCGATTATAGGAAGCAGCGGCTGAAGATGGTCGAAACCCAGATAGCCAGACCGGGGATAGGCAGACCCGCGATCAAGGACAAGAATGTGTTGGCGGCCATGCGTAAGGTCCCAAGGCATGAATTCGTTCCGGGAAACCTACGCCGGGACGCATACTACGACTGGCCTCTCCCTATCGGGCACGGACAGACCATCTCCCAGCCCTATATTGTAGCCATGATGACGGAGCTCCTCAAACCGAAAAGCACGCACCGCGTTCTGGAAATCGGCACAGGGTCGGGTTATCAGGCGGCAGTTTTGGCCGAGATAGTCAAAGAGGTCTGGACCATCGAGATAGTAAAGGCCCTCGGCAAGCGTGCGAAAGAAACTCTCGCTGAGAAATACCCGAAAAAGGTCAAGATCAAGATCGCCGACGGATATTACGGCTGGGAAGACGGTGCTCCCTACGATGGAATCATTGTCACCTGTGCCGCAAACAACATTCCGCCTCCGCTGATCAAACAGCTCAAGGAGGGGGGGCGAATGGTCATTCCTGTGGGAAGCCCCTTCTACACGCAAAACCTCCTCGTCCTCGAAAAAAAGAAGGGGGGCGAGATTATCGCGCGAAGCGTCCTCCCTGTCGCCTTCGTCCCCATGACCGGCGCCGCTCAGAAACAACCCCGCAAATGAGGATTGCAGCGCACCTGCCCTGATGAGACTATCCGGGTCCACGACTCAAAGGCAGTTCAGCCTTCGTGCGTCTCCCCTTCCGAAGATGAGATGTCCGGATTTATCAGTTGCAGGAGCCAGAGGTTCTCCTTATCGAAATGGTCAAGGCTGTCGTAGTTCATCTTCTCAGGCTCTTTGCCCGAGAGGTAAGCGTTGATTCCCCTGTTGCCGTATGCTTCGTTAGCGAAGCGAACGAGGTCTTCGACGAGGAGGCGGAAATTCTCCGCACTGTTGGGCCGCAATCGCTCGCCAAGATAGTCATAATTGAAACTCTTCTGTTGTATGCGATAGTGCCTTTTCTGAGGCTCCTTGGAAAAGATGTCCAGGATGTAGTGCTTTTCTTCAGTGATCTTCGGCCGAGGAGTTGACTCGACAGGAGCGGGCGCAAGCATCCCTACACCGAGGCCGATTAAAGAGGTTCTAAGCACTTTGCCTGCGATGATGCTCTTTCCCGGCGCAGAGCACGCCCAACTGGCCGACTCTTTTCGCTCGACTACTCGACCGAGACTGATCAGAATGATGTTCGCCCAGGAAAGAGGGTGGGGTCTGCCGTAAACGTCCTGCACGTTGAAGTGCTGCTCCAGACAATCGGCGTCGTTAACGTGAAAAGCACGCTCAGGGCGGTACATCTTATTCTGGTCCATGTAGAAGACGCCTACGCCTTCGCGATTGAGTTCTTCGGAAATGGACCTGGCTTTCTGAAGCGTGAGGTTCCGCGAGAGGATGCCGCAGCAGTTTCGCACGCTCCTCGTGGCGTCGGCGTAAACAATGTACTCCGCCTTGGCGAGTATGCTTGCAGTCTTCTTCAGGTCCAGCGGTTTTAACTCGTTCAGGAGTATAACGTATGGCATCTTCTTCCTCCTGCGACAAGCCGTCCCATCATGGAGGGCCCTTCACGTCACCTTCACGTGTGCCCCGTTCCCGGTTGTCTTCCCTACCTTACAAACAGTAGATAAAAAAGTATGAACGTCATTCCCAGGATAACTAAATAATACTTTTCACTCGCAGCGCCAGATTTGTAGTTAGGACTTACCCTGGCGCCTCCCTTATAACCTTTCAGTCTCGGTAGAAATCTCCTCGTACGTGCCTTATATTCAGCGTAAGCATCCCCGAACTTCTCCTCCAAAAACCTCTCCTCATACGGGATTATGATTGAATACAGGAAAGCGTACTCTGCTATAAATATCGCGTACGCATACCATTCATTCAGGGATACGCAAACACCCATACCCACCGCAAAATTGCCTAAATATAGTGGGTTTCTAATATAAGCAAAAGGACCGGAAGCACAAAGAAAATCCGATTCTACTTCGGTAACAGTGTGCCTGCCCCAGAGATAGCCCGCAGAATAAATCCTGAATCCCATTCCTGAGGCCACAATTAGTGCACCTGCAATCAACATCAGCAGAGACGTAGTCCCGTGCAGGCAGATTTTCAGAATCACGAGAAGCATCAACGTAGCGATGGGAACAAACCTGCGATGTCTGAAAACAAATGCCGGGATTCTATTATCCACGAAAAAATGCTCCGTTTATCTGAATTGTCCTCTCTTTCACTCTATGAGCCTGTTAGTTCGTAGCCTCTCAGGCTTCTTTATGCTGCTGTGGAAATAGATTAGCGAGTCGCAGTGCTTTCAGGAACGACGCCACTGCAATTCCGCACACTTCTCGTGGCGTCGGCGTAAATAGGTTTCTCCGCCTTGGCGAGCATACCTGCGGCTCTCCGGAGGCGAAACGATCTTCGCCCCTTGAGAAAAATAGCCTGAGACATCTCTGACTGCCTCCCACCCGCGGCCCTCGCGAGTCATCTTCCGAACCGGCGACCGGAATTGTACCACGCCCACCGCCATGCGCGAAGCTCAAAGGGCATGGCTGCGTTTCGGTGGCAGGCCATGACGCCTTCTTTGGTCCTTCTCGCAGGCGGCATTCATGCCGTCTCTATGTCGAGTTTTCGGCTCTATCGCCCAATTGTGGGGACGAGGATTGCATTTTTGCCGGGCTTTAGCCGGCACCAACCTTAGCCACCGGCTTTAGTCGGTGGTATCGGACAAGCG
>JABMQX010000327.1 GCA_013203085.1 bacterium
GAACCGAACTCGTTTGAAGATTTTGTTGGGGAGATACAATTGTCCCCACGCGCGTGGGGGTGAACCGCCGTTTATTCCCCAACCGACTCCCCAAGAGTTATTGTCCCCACGCGCGTGGGGGTGAACCGGTTGTAGATGCCCTCTCAGACCCCCGGAAGATATTGTCCCCACGCGCGTGGGGGTGAACCGAAAGGCGGTGAGTGATGAAAGAGAAACACGCGATTGTCCCCACGCGCGTGGGGGTGAACCGGTCCCTAAGAACAGCGGGGGCGCATGTCGTGCTCCCCCCTGAACGGGGATCGTGAAAAGCAAGACGCTGAGAGTCCAGAGGAGCTGGCAGACTCTTGAGAGGGCGTGTGCGCATAGATTCTATATGACCCCAAGCCGACGCAGCCTCCCGCCCGTATTTACATGTTTGTAGGTATCCGTGCCTGGCTCCTTCCCGTCCCATCCGTGACAGGTGTGAAGGGCGGTAGGAAACTGTGGCGGGCACAATTCTTGGACTTCCCCTCGATGGAAGCTGGCACCGCCATTGTCGCCTTCCACCCCTAATCCCGCCACGACACCAGGGTTGTGTACGGAGATCCTGAGGCGGCCTTTTCCCAATAAGGCGACACTCCTGTAACCTCTACTATACGTGCGCGTTCCCACGGAATCGTAAGGCATGGGCACAGCAGAACGCGACACTGGGACGCTGGGAAGGACAATCGCGCTGGGCACGTTGATGCTCAGTGGCTGAACTCTCTCCTCCGTGGCAAGATCTACGTTGGCTGCCGCCGTTCTACTCCATGATGGCGAGGCGCATTTCATCGCTGATGGCCTTGACTTCCGGGGCGTACATGGCGAAGCCGTTCGTGGGAAGGGCGTGGAACTTGCCCGGGGTCTCGGCTCGCAGCTTGTAGCGGAGGACGTGCTGCCCCTGCTCGAGAAGGCCGACGAAGAAGGCGACCTTCTCGTCGCGGAACTCGATGTGGGCGCAGACACCGCCCGCCCAGCGGGCGCCGCTTCTGACCTCGACCGGCTCGCAGCCAGCGGGCTTCATGTCCTCGAAGACCAGGTAGTCGTATGTGTTCTTGGCGGTGATCCTGAGGACGACCTCGATCTTGTCGCCGCTGACCACGCTGTCACCGGTATTCAAGGGAACGCGCTTGTAGCCGGCCCGCAACTCGGTTCGCCCGGTCTGCGAAAGCGGCTCATGCTGGCCGGCGGGAAGTGTGGCGGCGACGCCGGGGTCGGGCAGGTGAACCTGCTCGGCTCTGGGGATCAGCTTGTAGTATTCTCGCTTGATGAAGATCTCGTTGCCGGCGCCTTCGATGTCCTCTTCAAGCGTGAAGTAGCTGAGGTAGCAGGAGTAATAGAGGGCGCCCGGGCCATCCTTGGACAGCGTGATTCTGTGCAGGCCGGGCTTGACGTGCAGACCGTAGAGGAGCACACGGTTGTCGAAGGTGAAAAGGTTCTCCCTGGTCAGTTTGACTTCCCTCATCGGCCGCCCGTCCACGCTGACGGTCAGCGAGTAGTCGGGGGCCGCTTCGCCGGAGATGATCATGAAGTCGGCCATGGCGGCGATGACCAGAGCGGTATCGCGGGTGCTCCGCCAGTAGTAGCCGTTGCGCCGGTTGTTGAGCAGCCATTTGACCAACCGAGGGGCGAGGTCGTTTCTGGGATCGAGGGTGACGATGGCTCTGAGGGCCCAGGCGTTTGTCTCGATGTCGTTGTTCCACCAGAACCACCAATACTGTTGCGGGGTGCGAACCCAGGCGGTTTCGTTGGAGTCGTCGCGTTCGACGAACTGGAGGACGTTTCGGAGAAGGGTTTGCGCCTCCTCCGGCCTCTTGGCGTTGTGCATGGCCAGGGCGAGGAGACAGCGGCCGTAGTTGTTGAGTTCACCGCGCTTTTCGTAGAGCAGGTCGAGCCATTCCTTCATCTCCTTCTGATTCAGGCGATTTTCCAGGGAGAGGATGTAGGCGATGTAGGCCTGAGTTTGGAGGGCGCCGAGCTGCCGCTCATTTTTGGGCTTGCTCAACTCCTTGTTAGTGAAATTCTGGAGGAACTGCATGCCGCGGCTGTAAACGCCGTCGTCCACGTCGATGCCCGCCTCGCGTGCGGCGTGGAGCCCCTGCAATACGTAAGAGGTCTGATAGGGCGAGGACTCGTCGTCTCGCCACCACCCCCATCCGCCGTCGCTCTGCTGGAAAGAGTAGATCCGCTGCAATCCGGCGCGAACCATGCGGTTCATTTCCTCCGAATCGAACACCGGGGACTCATAGCGGCCGAAGCGGTGCTTGAGCTCGGGCTCGTACATTTGCTTCCGCTGCTTGCCGATGGCCTCCAGATCGAGCCCCATCTTCTTGAGCGTTCCGGCGACAAGAACGGTGGGATAGAAGCGGCTCATGGTTTGCTCGACGCAGCCGTAGGGGTAGCCGATGAGATACGGCAGGGCATCAATCATGACGCCGGCGAGGCTCGGCGAGAGAGTGATCTCGAGGCGGGTCTGCTCGGGGTCTATCTCCCGAGGCAGCTCCACCTTGAGAGTCCGCTCGCCGCTCTGGTTCACGCGGTAAGAACCGCTCTGGGCGAGGGTCTTGTTGATTCCGTGGACGAGCACGGGGAAGGCCATTCGCATGCCGTCGCTCTCCTCGTCCGTCATGGCCTTGACGGTGATGCGAGCAAGTCCTTGCTTAAGAACCTTAACGGACCAGTCGAACCGGTGTTCGCTGTTGGCTTTCACTGTTGTGCCCGCGAGAAGATGAATGTTGCCATCTTTGTCCGGAACGGGCGTTTTGTCCGTGTCACCCAGGAAGCGGAAGAGGTCCGCGGGGAGGATCAGCTCGGCTGTGACCTTCTTATCGGTCTCGAGGTAGTTGTGGACGTTCGCGGAGAGGACCACCTCGTCTCGCTCGATGAAGAAACGGGGTGACTGGAGCCGGGCGATGAGATTCTTGGTTGTGGTGGCCTTGGCGGTCGCATCGCCGACCTGCGTCGCGTTGGTCAGGGCATAGCCTCGCACCCGCCAGGTGGTCAGCGACTGCGGGAGAGTGATCTCAGTTTCGGCGGTCCCGTCTTCACCGAGTTCCAGATGCGGCAACCAGAGAGCGGTATCCGCGAAGTTGGTGCGGATTTCGGGTTCGACCATCTCGGCGGTCTCGCCCGGTCTTCCTCCTTTTGTTTTGGCTTCTTCGTCAACGGGCCCGAGGGCATCGAGAGCCCGACGAGAAGAGAATTCCCTGCCCACGGGGCCAGACTGAGGTTTGTTTGCTGCGGCCGGACTTTCCGTAGAAGAGGCGCTTGCCGCACCATTCATGAAGCTGCCTCCTCGTCTGGCATACAAATCGTCTCCTTCATGCTTGGCCTCGAGCCCCCCGCTGAGAGAGAGCCCACCAACATCAAGGTCCCAGTAACCGCGCCAGCCGTCCGGCTCGCCGCCATGAAAAGTGTACTGCTCAGGTCGGGTGAAGGTTCCCCATGCGTTGAATGTATTGTTTACGGATGAATCAACACGGGGAGTATGGTATCGTTTCTGGCCGTAGAAGAAGACGCGTGGATTCGGGCCGAACTCGTCCTGAATATAGGTTACGGCTTCGTCGTAAACCGTCAGAGTGACCTGGCCTTCAACCGGTTTGCCGGATTGATCGGTCACCTCGACCCGCACTTTGCCCTTCTCACCCGGCTTGTAGGTCTGCTTGTCGGTCTTGACCAAGACGTTCAGGAGCCCCTCGACCGGCGGTACGAACAGTTCCCGCGATTCCATGTGGACGCGCCCGTTGCGGACCAGAGTGGCTTCCACGAAGAAATTCGGGAGGTGCCTGGCTTTGATCGGAATGTCAACAACGGTGGATCGTGAGGAGATTTCGATGAAACGATAGTCGCGTATGATTCCGCGGCTCACCTGGTCGCTGAAGAGGATGCGGGAATTGTTCTCCGCGACGTTGATCAGGAGATGTGCCGTCTCGCCGACCTTGTACGTCCTCTTATCGGCGATGATTTCCAGGTCGTTGAAGCGATAGACACGCCCATCGAATTTCGGCCCCGACACCCAGAAGACCGTGTTGCCCAAAACCTCCTCCCCCCAGGAATCCTGCGTCTTGAAGGTGATGCGATACTGCCCCTCACCGGGGATCGGATACTTGAACGACAGGCGTCCTCGAACATCGGTCTCAGCATCCCAGCGCTTCACGATGTCTTCGTGCACTTCGTTGTTGTCGGCGCCGCTATAGCGGACGCGGTAAACGATGACCTCGCCTTTTGTCGCGACCGGAACGTTGTCGGCCGTCAGCGTTCGCACCTCGATGAACGCCTCGTTCTTGGGACGATACCACCCGCCGTCGGTTTCGACGAACGCGTAGAACTCCTGGCGGGTGACGATGACGCTGCCCTGTCCTTCGATGGTGCGGCGGCTTTCGTCCCGGACCTCCACCTCAACGGTATAGCGATGGTCGCGGTCGCCCAGTTCTGTCTTCGCGAGGGCGGTATCAATTTCGATTTCATAGGAGCCGTCTTCTTTCAACTGGGCTCGTCCCTGGGCGACCAGTTCCCGGAGCGCCCTGCGTGTGCCGCTTTCGTACCGGCTGGCCCAGCGTCCTTCTTCATCGCCGTAATATCCCCAGGGGAAATGCCATCCCCAATACGGATACGGCCACCACCCTTTACAGCAGATGAAGCACCCCCAGCGCCACCACCAAGGGAACCAGGGATACGCATAGTAGTGCCGCCCGTAGCCCCTGCCATAGAGCCAATCGTATTCCCCGGGGCCCCAGTAGACGTGGTTGTAGTTCTCGCGAAAGACCTTGTAGGTGATCTGCCCCCTGGCGACCGGGGCGCCGAAATAATACCGTGCCTCGATCCTCGCCTTGATCTTTTCGCCCAGTCGCGCCTGCGTTTTTGCGGGCTTGACCGTGACCTCGAAATCCGGTTTCTTGTATTCCTCGACGCGGAAAAGCCCTCCGGCGTTACGGCGTGCATCGGGCCTGGAGCTGTTCACCCGAATGTGATACACACCCAGCGGCGGCTCCTCGCCCAACTGGTACTCGCCTGACACGCAACCAAACTGGTCGGTTAGAAGACTGAGCTCTTTTGCCTCGTTGTTCCTGGCGTCGTAGATCTCGATCCGGATCCGCCGTCCTCCTTGGACAGATTGATAGACACGGTTCTTCAACTGGCGTACCCAAACGCGGAACTTCACAACGTCGCCGGGCCGATAAACGGGCCGGTCGGTGACAATGTAGTAACGATTTCCTTCCTCCCAGTAGTATCCGGGATCGTGCTCGCTCCACCCCTGGAAGAACGAGAACGCCATGCGGCCATCCTCCCCGAGGACCATAGCTTCCACCTGCGAGTTTCCATTGTTCTGCGTCCGGGAATATTCAACAACGCCATCCTGATTTGTCACCTGCACGGTGGAGTGCCAGTGAAGGCGATGTTTGCTATTCTTGTACACGGTCCAATGTTCGTAGATGCGGACGGCCTTGTTGGGTAAGGGCTGGCCGGTTCGGGCGTCCGCAACGTAGATCAGCCCCTTCTTGGGCATGTTTTTCTGCACGATGGCGATGTCGGTCACCAGAACGAGAGTTCGCGTCACTTGCTCTCGCCCCGCCGCGTGAGCTTCGACTACGTAGGCTCCTGGAACGGGCAAGGGCGCCAGGGTGCTCCCGTTGGCCACGCGGTTGCCCTCTTCCCTCGGTACGGACTCGGTCCAACTTGTCAGCTCCTTGCCCAGGTACTTCTTCCATCGCTCCTTGCCATCGTGAAAGAGACTCCACTGAATATTGCGATACTGCCAGTAATCCTGCGAGGTATCCTCCATTCCGTCGCGGACGTATTTCACAAGGTCGAATTGGAATGCCTTGAACTCGATCCTGTCAGTGTTGCGGTGGGTGAAGGAAAGCTTGGGCCCGGAGTTGGGCTGATACACGCCACTCTGCCCGAAGATGACCTCCGGTCTCTGGATCAGCTCGATCTGGCTTCTGGCATGGGAAGCTCGCCCGTGACTGGAATAGCGCTGAATCAGTTCGCGGTACTCTTCCAGAGCCTCGGGAAACTGCTGCCGCGTTTGAAGGTAAAGCGCGCGGGCGTAGTGCGCCTCGGGACGGAGGCTGCTTTCGGAATACTTCTTCTCCAGAAGCCGCAGAATTGCCATTGGGCTTTCCGACGCTGGCAGCGTGACCACTCGCAGCCGACCCCCGACAACCGTCAGTGCCTCGTCCTCTTCCAGCTCCCAGACCCTTTTTGTCGGCTCGTCAACGTCACCTTCACGCGGAAGCGGCCGCCCGCGGCGGTCGTATCGAACCTGGGAGGATCGCCATTGATTCGCCGTTTCTGGGCCGTAGAGCGAGCGGGCGATCATCGCCCAGCGCATTAGTGCTTTGGCCGCGTCATCCTTCTTGTCCGACTTGTCCAAGCCCTGAAGTTCATCCAACAAATAGCGGATTTTCGGCCCCTCGCCGAGGTTCGCCGAATAGTTCGCGGGCGTCGTGATGAACCGAGGCTTACCATCAGGATCGAGGGGAATGCCAGTGGGCGGTGTTTGATCCTGCGGATACCACCCCCGCCAGCGCGGCTCGTAGTAATCCGCCTCTTCAACGGCCTCCGAATCCTCCTCGGGCTCCAAGAGACTGTCCCACCACCAGCCTATCCAACCCCAACGGCGGTATCCGTAAGGATCTTTCTTCGCCAAGGCGGCGACCAAATCGAAATCCACGCCGATTCGCTCGGCGGTAATGAGAGCCCGGCGCTCAGGAGTGTCCGGGTTGTTCTCCGTGCCGAGGTTCTCGGCCAGCCCGATCAGCAAATCCCGCGCGCGTTCGTAATGTCCGATGGCGTCCTTGCGGTCCTTTCGCCA
>JABMQX010000328.1 GCA_013203085.1 bacterium
TCCTGGTCATATTGACCATTGTGCCGGTGATGACCGCAATGCTCTACATAGCTCTTTTCGTCAGGTACAAGGCATTTGACCCCGTGATGCTGAAGGGAGTTTATGCCCTGGTCATTCAGCTATCGGTTCTGACATCGGTCTGCGTCATGCTTTCGACCTTTGCCCCCGTCAACTTCAATATCATCTTCTGTTTTGTTCTTTTTCTGGCGGGGCACACCACAGGATACTTCCTGACGCTGGCGAGGGGGATGAACTTTCTGCCGTCAAAATGGGGACTGATTGCTGCTTACACGTTAATCCCAAACTTCGAGTACTTCAACCTTTCCAGCGAATTGGCGCTGAAAACCGAGGTCTCATACGCGTATTTGCTCTCGGTGACCCTCTACGGGCTGCTCTATGCAGCCAGTATGTTGACTATCGGCGTTGCTGCTTTTAGGGACAGACAGATTTAGTCAGGAAAAACAATGGTCCCGGGCCGTTCCCGGGAGGACGAACAACTCAAGAGGTCAGCGAAGCCAACATGAATCGGAACGTTGTCGTAAGAACCGTGGACCTCACCAAGGTCTATAGGACCTTTTGGGGCAA
Organism: bacterium; assembly: GCA_013203085.1. Lineage (GTDB taxonomy): Bacteria > Auribacterota > JABMQX01 > JABMQX01 > JABMQX01 > JABMQX01. Next base: position 586 of record JABMQX010000328.1, read on the forward strand.
GATGTACGTCCGGGCCTTGAACAAGGTCAACCTGGAGATCTACGAGGGAGAGGTCTTTGCGTTGTTGGGGCCGAATGGGTCCGGAAAAACTACCACTATGAAGCTCCTTCTCGGAATCATGTTTCCTACCAACGGACAGGTGGAAGTGTTCGGCAAATCCCCTCGGAATGTCGAGATCAAGAAAGACGTGGGATTCATGCCGGAAGAATCTTATCTCTATCGGTTCCTGAACGCGGACGAGACGCTGAGATTCTACGGGAATCTGATGGGGCTTGATAAGAAAACCCGGAATAAGAAGATTGATGAGGTTCTGGAGGTCGTCGGGCTCACTGAGGCCCGGAAAAGGCGGACAAAGGAATATTCCAAAGGAATGGCACGAAGAATAGGTATGGCACAGGTTCTCCTGAAGGACCCGAAACTGGTGGTGCTTGATGAGCCGACGATTGGCCTTGACCCAAGGGGCGCGAGGGAGATCAAAGACGTTATACTCGAGCTGAAAGAAAGGGGCAAGACCGTTGTCTTGTCGTCCCACCTTCTGGCTGATATGCAGGACATTTGCGATCGCATTGCGATCCTCCACCGAGGAAGCCTGATCAAGACCGATAGAGTGGAGAATCTTCTGACCATCGTGGATACCTGGGAGATCATCGCCAAGAACCTGACCGAAGGGACGCGACAGAAGGTTGGAGAAGTCATCCAGGACGGGGGAGGCGAACTTGAAAAAATCGGGCACCCACGGGAATCTCTCGAATCGCTGTTCCTGAAGACGATCAAGGAGGAAGAAGTCGAGAAGTGATCGCTTTCTTGGAACCCTTGAAAACCCATTGGCCGCAGATTCAAATCGGATTGGGAGCGGTTTGTCTGGCGTTGTTCGCAGCAGGAGCTTCGTCGAGGAGGGTGAAAGCGATCGCCGTCAACACTATCAGGGAAGAGCTACGTAAGAAAATACTCTACTTTCTCGTCCTTTTCGGCATCATATTCATGGCCGCCTCAGGGGCAATATCGAAAGTTCAGCCCGGGAGGGAAGGCGAAGCCGTAGCCCAAATGGGGCTCTTCGCGGTGAGCCTGTTTGGAATGTTGGTGGCGGTCTTCGCGGCGACGACAGCTCTCTTTTCGGAGATCAGAAGTCGCACAATCTTTCTTCTCTTCTCACATCCCGTGTGGAGCTTTCATATTATCCTCGGTAAGTTCCTCGGGGTGGTCGGGATCGTTTTCGTTTCCGTGGCGCTGATGGGAACGGGGTTGGTCGTCTATTTCGCCCTGACGCCGTGGTGGCCACTAACGGGGAAAATCGCTCTGGGCGTCTCGCTCATATTCTTTCAGCTTGTTATGTTGACAGCGATGTGCGTCCTCGGATCAACGTTTCTGTCACGGATAACCAACATTCTCATGTCGCTCATCCTCTTTTTCGTCGGTAGCGGGCACGCCTTTTTCAAGGATATTACAGAGATGATGAAAGTCGTCGTAATGAAGTACTACATTCTTGCATTCCTCTTCGTCCTGCCGAACTTCCAGAAATTCGCGGTCTCCGGGAAAGCCCTTTCAGGCGAACTATCCCTGGACGCCACTTACGTTCTCTCGGCTGTGGGCGATGCTCTTTTTCGGGCGGCTGTCATGGTGGCTCTCGCAATACTCTTTTTCCGGGTGAAGGAAGTGGGAACGGAGAGATGGGAGTGATTTGAAAAATGCTCGACAGGAAGTTCGTGCACTACATCGTGGCGCTCATTTTGCTCGCGAGTCTCATCCCTCTCCAGAGGAACATTGACCAGAGAAGGGTGGCCGAGAAGCTCGTGACGCAGGAGCAGTCAGCCGTCCGCCCCGGGGACGCGGCTATCGGGCTTCTCCTGGCCGGATTCAGGGGTTTGGCCGCGAACATGCTCTGGTTTCGCGCGACAGTCCTTTTCGAACAGCAACGAGTCACGGAAGAGATTCCCCTCTTCCAGGCTATTTCCTACCTTCAACCCCGGTTCCGAGCGATGTGGTCCTTCGGAGCCTGGCACATGGCTTACAACGTCTCAGCCCACTTTTACGACAGAGAGGACCTGACAGACGAGGAGGTAGATCAGCGCCGATACGACTGTTTCGAAATCGGTGCGGAGTTCCTGAGAAAGGGCATCAAGTACAACTACTATCATTACGACCTCCACTGGGACCTGGGGTTCTCGATCCTCTATTACAAAAGCTATAAGCTCATCAAGGAGAAAGGGTGGCCGGGAGAGGAGGAAGCTCTGCGGGCGGCATTGAAGGAAATGATGATTGCGTCGCTGTTCCAGCCCCCTCTCGCAAGGCATCCGCCATACGTGCGCAGAATCATCGCCATCGTCATGAGAGAAGGAGGAATGCTCGACGACGCTTACAGGATGTGGTACAGGCTGAAGCATTGGCCGGAAGAAGACCAGAACATCAAGCTCGTGGAACGGCACATGAAACGCGTCATCGAAAACATACAGAGCGCCGACACAAAAGCCTTCGCGCTCGACCTCGAGAACGAAGCGAAACTCGCAGAAGCGTACAAGGTTTGGTTCAACTTGCTCACGGCAGCCAAACAGGACAAGCTGAAACTTGCCGAGAATAAGTGGTCGGACCCGAGAGACAGAGAACAAACCGACAAGGACATCGAGTCTCTCACCGAAACCCTCAACCTGTTGGAGAAAGCCTTGAAGCAGCAAGAAACCGATGTGCAGTCCCTTCAAAAAGCCGCCCTCGAAGAGGGAACTCCGCAGGCGATTCGAGAACGAATTGACAAACACTTCCAGGCTTTGCAGGAACTTGCTACGGAAGAACACGCTGCCGATATAGCGAAAACAAAGGAAATGTATCGAGAACTGACCAAGCCTGCGCCGGGACTTGACTTGTGGGTACTCCTCTTCATCCCCCTGTTGTCGCTCGCGGCAGGGTATCTGATTTTCGGAAAGGAGCTTCATGCGAGCTGAACCGGTTGCGGCTAGGTACGCCATCTTTGGAGATGTGCACGGGAATCTGGAAGCGCTGAATGCAGTCCTCGAGTCCATGAAAGAGGAGGGGATCACCCACTACGCCTGCGTTGGCGATACAGTAGGCTATGGAGCAAACCCCGTCGAGTGCGTGCAAAAGATTCAGGCACTCCGCTGCAAAGTCGTCCTTGGCAATCACGACGCCGCTGTTGTGGGCAGGACTGACACTCGCTTTTTCAACAGTGCCGCGAGAGAGGCAGTCGAGTGGTCGAGGGACGTCCTTGACGATACCTCCGCAAGTTTCCTTTCCGCCTTGCCTTATGTCGCGAGAACGGAATGTTTCACTCTCGCCCATGCCAGTCTCGGAAACCCGGAGGAGTGGACGTACATTTTCAGTCGCTTCGAGGCGGAATCATTCTTCCATTATCAGGAGGACCCGGTCTGTTTTGTGGGCCACACCCATATCCCCTCCTTTTTCTCCAGCAACACGATGGAAGACTTCAACCGGGCGAGGAGCATTCGTTTGAAGCCGGGGACCAAATACATCGTCAACGTCGGTAGCGTGGGCCAACCCAGGGACGGTAATCCTCTCGCTTGCTACGCGGTGTACGACCTGGTTCAGGACCTGATAAAGTTCGTCCGCGTCCCATACGACATCGAGACGGCGCAGAGGAAAATCATCGACGCCGGCCTGCCTCACGGCCTCGCCATGCGATTGGGGCGAGGAAAATGACCCGGCCAAGACTCAATCCTCTTGCCATCGTCTTGAGATGGTTCGCCGTTCTGGGCTGGGCTGGGTTCATCTGGTGGCTTATGACTCTTCCCGAGGAGGAGATACCCGATGTCAGTTCAATCCTTGTCGGAGACAAGCTCGGCCACGCCGCAGTATTTTGCGTTTTGGGTCTCCTCATCTGCTGGGCCGCCGACAAGTCTTTCCGTGCCCTCTCGAAGACCGGCGTCGGCGTGATGTCCCTCCTTATGGCGACTTTCTATGCGATTATGTCGGAAGTCTATCAAACAAGCGTTGGGCGCGACGGGGATGTGCTGGATGCCCTCGCGGACATCATAGGAGCCATCGCCGCATACTACCTCTACTTCTCGCCAAAGTTGAAAACCCTGCTGAGCCGATTGCGGAATGCGGAATGATGAATGCGGATTCCCGACGTCTGAATCTTGTGAATCCTGTCAAGAATCTTTCCGACAGGATAACAGGATGGCGAATCCGAAATCCGAAATGGGGTAACCAATGAGCACAAAAGAAGAAATCGTGGAGAGAATTGAGGCTCTTCGAAAACAACTCCACCATCACAACAGGATGTACTACATAGAAGATAATCCGGAGATTTCGGACGCCGAATACGACGCCATGATGAGGGAGCTGATTGAAATGGAGAAGGCATATCCGGAGCTCATCACACCGGATTCGCCTTCTCAGCGAGTAGGGGCCCCGCGGGAACGCGGGGTGGAGGCCTTTACCACTGTAAAACACGCCGTTCCCATGCTGAGCCTGGATAACACATACTCGAAGGAAGAGGTTCTCGCCTTCGACACACGCGTCAAGAAAGCGTTGCCCGACCAAAATGACATCGAGTACGTCGTCGAGCCGAAAGTTGACGGCGTGGCAGTTTCCCTCCGGTACGAGAGCAGCATTTTCGTCCAGGGCTCAACAAGAGGTAACGGTTTGATGGGGGACAATATCACGGCGAACCTCAAGACCATAAGAACGATCCCCCTTCGCCTCGAGGGGGACACAATTCCACTGCTCGAGGTTCGGGGGGAAGTGTTCATGCCCAGGAAAGCGTTCGAGAAGTTGAACGAGGAAAGGGTAGCCTCGTCACAGGAGCCTTTCGCGAACCCACGCAATGCGACCGCGGGGTCCTTGAAGCTGCTCGACCCCCGAATAAGCGCAAGGAGGAAACTGGACATCGTCGTGCACACCCCCGGACAAATGGAGGGAGTGAGTTTCAATACCCACTTTGAATTCCTCGAAGAAATTGGGAAGCGTGGGCTGAAAGCCAACCGGGGATACAAGCTGTGCATAGGTATCGAGGAGGCGATGAGATGCTGCGAGTCGTGGGAGGAGAACCACGCCGACGGCGTGGTCCCCTATGATATAGATGGGATGGTCATCAAAGTCAACCGACTTGAGCTGCATGACCTCCTCGGCGCGACGAGTAAAAGCCCCCGGTGGGCTGTCGCGTTCAAGTTCAAGGCGCGCCAGGCGTCAACCGTCCTGAAAGACATCGTCGTGCAGGTCGGAAGAACGGGTGTGCTGACGCCCGTCGCCATCTTCGAGCCCGTCCGGTTAGGGGGAACAGTCATCAGCCGCGCCACTCTTCACAACGCCGATGAGATTAAAAGAAAGGACATCCGCATCGGAGACACCGTGCTGATCGAGAAGGGAGGAGAAGTCATCCCCAAGGTCGTCAAGGCCGTACTCACCAAACGGTCGGGAGCGGAGAAAGTTTTCACCATGCCGCAACGCTGCCCTGTTTGCTCCGCTCATCTTGTCAAAGTGGAGGGTGAAGTCGCCATTCGGTGCGAGAACATCGCCTGCCCCGCACAGCTAAGGAACCGCCTGAAACACTTCGCCTCCAGGGGGGCGATGGATATCGAAGGGCTCGGCCATACCCTCATCGAGCAACTGGTGGACAAAGCACTCGTCAAAGATGTGGCAGACATCTACAACCTCGATGTGGACGCGGTTGCCAACCTGGAGCGCATGGGCGACAAAAGCACTAAAAACGTCATCGAGGCAATTGAGAAGAGCAAGAAGATGGATTTCAGCCGACTCCTCTTTGGCATCGGCATACCCTATGTTGGATCGAAAGCGGCAGACATTCTGGCTGAGCACTTTCCCACAATGCGTGACCTCTCGCGCGCGGCAGCCGAACAGCTCGAGGCAATTCCCGAAATCGGCCCAAGAACCGCCGAAAGCATCGTCCGGTTTTTCCGAGAGGGCGAAAATGCCACAGTAATTGAGAAGCTAAGAGCCGTTGGCGTGAACATGGCTTCTCAAGCGAGCGCCCAGGTCCTCTCCCCGACCGCGACCCGCAAATCCGAAATCCGAAATGCGCAATCCGCAATCCGAGGAAGGACCTTCGTCTTGACTGGTGCTCTTCAAAGTCTGACCCGGCACCAGGCCGAAGAAGAAATTAAGACCCGTGGCGGGAAGGTCTCAAGCAGTGTCAGCCGCAAGACTGACTATGTTGTCGTCGGTGAAAGCCCCGGCTCCAAGTACGACAAAGCCATGAAACTTAACGTAAGAATTTTGTCTGAGCAGGACTTCGCAAACATGCTCCGATAATTGTCCTCTCGCGTCACTTTCGGTTCGAAAACGGAAGCAAATATCCTTTTTCCCCGGTAGCCTTTCCGCACAGACCCCTTAAACTTAACCGAGTCGCGAACCGTCAAAACATCTTTCCAGGCATCGAACGTCTCCCCAGACCAAACAGGCTCTCGCGACGCCTTGTCAGCGAAGGCGCAATATGGTATAATTCATGCCGTGCACAGTGAAAAAAACGTTCTGAAGAAACGACCGCTGGATTCCCAACGATTGTCTCACGCCCTGTCGGAGTCGCACCTTGAAACTGCCCACATGACCCCGGTGGGAGAAGACGCCATGATTCCACGCAAAAGGATCGGGGCCCGTAGGCTTTTGCCCGCGTGCGACGGAAATAGTCGCCGACATTGCAGGCGGTTTGCGGGGCGTACCCTGACGCGGTGAGTACTCCAGCCTTTCAGTGACAAACTGATATGACACGCAAAAGAAACCTGTTAGAGGAAACCCGATGAAGAAATTTGCTCTGGGAATTGTGATTCCCTTTTTCGTTCTGACACAGGCACAGGGGATAGTCATAAATGAAATCATGTACCACCCCAGAGGGGAGAACGAGGCTTCTTGCGAATGGCTGGAGCTGTACAATGATTTCGCCGTGCCCCTTGACATCGGCGGATGGTCTTTCTCGAAAGGGATCAGCTTCACCTTCCCTCGAGGGACTATCATGCAGGGGAAGTCCTATCTTGTCGTTTGCGCCGACATATCCACGATGAACGAAATGTACGACATCCCGGCAGAGAATCTCATAGGAGCTTTCGAGGCCAGACTCGACAACGCCGGGGAGGAACTCGCCCTCGTGGACAAGTATGGCGCCGTTATGGCGCACGTGCGATACCGCGATAGAGAACCCTGGCCAGCCGGCGCCGATGGAACCGGCCACTCCTTAGCTCTCATCAACACGGACATGGAAAATGACGAGAGCGAGAGCTGGGCTGTCAGCGCGCAGTCCTCGGGGAGCCCGGGCCAGCCGAACGGATTCAAGGTCGAAACGACCATCACCGATTCCGTACTTTTGGATGTCGGAGAAGAATGGAAATATTTCAAAGGCACCGAGCAGCCCTCCGATCCGGACAACGCCTGGATTGAACCTGATTTCGACGACTCGGGGCCGAGCTGGCTTTCGGGTCCCACAGGGATCGGATACGGCGATGGCGACGACGCCACGGAACTCAATGATATGCAAAATGGCTACCTATCGGTTTTCTGCCGGAAACAGTTCCAGACAGCTAACCCTTCCTCCATAGATACCTTGATGCTCAGCGTGGACTACGACGACGGGTTCATCGCCTACCTCAACGGCGAGGAGATCGGCAGAAGATACATGGGCAGCGCGGGAGAGGTCTTCACTTACAATATGATCGCCACCGCGACCGTCGGAGACCTCCCGGAGACGGCGGAGATCACCATTCCCAAAACCCTGCTGAAGGAGGAGAATGCCCTTGCGATTCAGATTCACAATACAAGCCTCGGCAGTTCCGATCTCTCCATGATCCCCTCGTTGGTGAGCCGGACGGTCGAGACATCGGGCGGTGTCAGCCCCATACCAGTGGTCATCAATGAGTTCCTGGCGAACTCCCAGGAGGACACTTTTGTGGAGCTGTTCAACAACAACAGTTCCGCAGTGGATGTGAGCCTCGCCTATCTCAGCGACGACCGAGACAATCTAACCAAGTATCGCATTCCGGAAGATACCGTCCTTCAACCCTGGGAGCACATTTCTTTCACCGGAACCCAGATGGGCTTTCAAATGCCTGCCGGAAATGGCGCCCTCTACTTCACGAACTCTGACGAGGAGAGGATTATTGACGCCTACGCCTACGGAGCTGCAATGCCGGACATAAGTCGCGGTCGCTACCTCGACGGTGAAGAGCAGTGGTACAACATGGAGGCGCCCACGCCCGGCGAGGCGAACCAGATTTCGGTCAATACCTCCATCGTGATGAACGAAATCATGTACCAGCCTTACGAGAGAGGTAATGAACTGGAATACATCGAGCTTTACAATCGCGGTACTGAGGAGGTGGACATATCGGGATGGAGATTTAGCAAGGGAGTGGATTTCACCTTTCCTCCCGGCACGACCCTCCAGCCGGATGAGTACCTCGTAGTTGCCAAGGATCACGACGCGATTGCCGCAAAATATGGCATCGCAAACGTCATAGGGGATTACGGCGGCAGTCTCGATAACGAGGGAGAGAAGATCGAGCTGGTTGACTTCTTGGAGAACGTTGTGGACGAGGTTCGCTACGCTGGCGGAGGACGATGGTCAGTCTGGGCCGCCGGATGGGGAGCCAGCCTGGAGTTGATTGACCCGAGGCAGGACAATCGCGCTGCTTGCGCATGGGCCGCGAGCGATGACTCGCCCAACGCAGAGTGGACCCACGTCCAATATACAGGCCGGTTCAACGGAGGAGAGTCGGAGTTTCACTTCTTCCTGATGCATCGTGGGGAATGTCTCATTGACGACATTAGTATGAAACTCGGGGGACAGGAGTACCTTGCCAACGGCTCCTTTGAATCAGGAAGCTCCGGCTGGAAGATCGAGGGCAACCACATCCAGTCGAGCATTTTCACCGATGAAGCCCACAGCGGATCCGAATGCTTGAAGATCATCGCCACCGGCCGCGGCGACACGGCCGCCAACAGAATCGAGCGCGACACCGCTGCCTCGCTGAGCAACGGGCAAACCTACACGGTCTCCTTCTGGGTGAAATGGCAGCGGGGGATCAACATCATCTACACGCGAACGCACAATCAGGGTGTAGCAAAGGCTACCCGCTTCGCCATGCCCGATGCCCGCGGCACCCCCGGCAGGCGTAATAGTGTCTTCTCCTGGAACGCCGGCCCCGTCATCTGGGACGTTACCCAGAATCCCGTTGTGCCAAAGTCCAGCGACCCCGTCAGGGTGACCGCCCGAATCAGCGATTCCGATGAGGTGGCTTCGGCGATCTTGTATTACAAGGGGGATTACGACGGGTCTTACAGCAGTGTGCAGATGTACGACGACGGGCTCCATGGCGACCGAAGACCGGGTGACGGCTTCTATGCCGGCCAAATCCCCGCCCGCGGCAGCACAGACCTTATGAGGTTCTACATAGTAGCGACCGACACCCTTTCCGCCTCCCAGCGATTCCCCGCGAACGGGGGAACGTATTGCTTATACCAGATCGAGAATTCGCCCCCTTCAACAAACCTCCCGATCTACCGCTTTCTGCTCACACATGAGACGGATCAGAAGCTTCGAAGCCGAAACCGGTTCAGCAACGAGCTTGAGGACTGCACGTTTGTCCTCAACGATACCCAGATATACTACAACTGCGGAATTCGCACCCGAGGGAGCGGTTGGACGCGACAAAACCACCCCGCACGCCAGTACCGGATCCGCTTCCCCGCGGGCCAACCTTTGCGAGGAGTCCAGAGGGAGATCAACACCGACGCCCATGGCGACGGCACCAAGCAGCACGATCGCATCGTGCACCATCTCATGCGAGAACTGGGCGGTGTCCCGACCAGTTACCATAGATACGTACATCTGAGATTCAACGGTAGTTTTCGAGACCTGTCCGAGGACATTCTGAAGGTGGACGGGGATTACGTTCGATTCTACTGGCCCGACGATGCCGCAGGAACCCTCTTCAAAGTGGACGACCATTTCGAATGGAACGACAGTTGGTCACACAACCACTGGGACGCCTATCTTCGCTGGGAAGGCACCGATAAGGAAGAGTATCGCTGGAACTGGGAGTTGCGAACCAACGAGAAGGAGGACGACTACTCGGAATTCCTCGATTTCGTTTATTTCATGGACCCGTACACAACCAGCAACGCGACCTTTGATGCCGAAGCCGAAGACGTGCTGGACGTGGACGAGTGGCTGAAGGCGTTGGCCGTGCGGTTCCTGGTAGATGATTGGGACACGCTCGGATATAACCGAGGGAAGAACGCTTACATCTACAAGCCTTATCATGCCGGGGATGGCACGCCGGAAGACCCAGCCCGACCCGGAAGATGGAGCCTTCTCCCGTGGGATAGTGACCTGACCTTCGGGAATGTCAACGCCCCTATCGTCAGCAGCTCATTTCGCTCGATTAAGAGGATGTTGGATAGACCGAAATTCCAGCGCCGGTATTATTCCTGTTACCTGGCACTAATAGATTCTACGGATGGCCCTTTCTCCCGTTCCAACATAGACCCTGTCCTCGACAGAACCTACAACGCCCTTGCGGGCGAGAGCGGCAGACCCAGCAGCCCCAGCGGAATGAAAGATTTCATCACCAACCGAATTTCCGTTATTCGCTCCAAGATCCCCTCCCAGGCGAAATTCACCATCACGACAAATTCCGGAGAGGATTTCGCGGTGGATGAGCCACAGGTCACTCTGGAGGGATCGGCTCCCTTTACCGCCAGAACCATGATGCTCAGCATAAACGACGAGCCACCCCTGGCCTTTGAACCGACCTGGACAACATCCAAGAATTGGCGCGAGACATTTGAGGTGGTAGCCGGAGAGAATCGCATGTGTTTCACCGGGTACGACTGGCAAAACAACCCCGTCGGGACGCACACGATCACTGTCACCTGGGGGCTGAGCCCCACGGACGACTCCGACGGCGACGGCCTCTACGACAAGGAGGAAGTTGAGGTCTATCACACCGATTATCTGAATCCCGACTCCGACGGCGACACACTCACAGATGGCGACGAGGTGCATATCTATTACACCGATCCGAACAATCCGGACACAGATGAGGATGGCCTTGATGACGCCGCAGAAGTGAGAGTCCACTTCACCAACCCGAACAATCCGGACACAGATGGAGACACCCTCCCAGACAAATGGGAGGTCGAGAACGACCTCGATCCGAACGTCGGCGAGGGAGACGATGGAGAAAACGGCGATCCGGATGGAGACGACTTATCCAACTGGGATGAGTATCAGAGTGACACCGACCCAAAGGACCCCGACACCGA
>JABMQX010000329.1 GCA_013203085.1 bacterium
CCACGAAGGAGGCATTCTGGTAGACAATGATCTGCGCCGCAGGAAAGAAATGGAGAATCCCCGAAATCAGGGCACAAACCGTAGGCAATACAGGAAACGCTACGACGGTGGGCTACCTACCGCCAAGCGGTTTAGTTCAAGGAAGCTTTAGAGGCATATTATCCCGATCCGCCATTATGCGGCGCGTGGATTCTAAGAACTGGAAAGTAGCCGGTCCAAGGTAAAGGTCAGCGCGTTAGATTCGCGTGTTAGGTCGAGTTGAATGGACAAAACGCTTGCTGGGTTTCGGTAACGAGCGAAGCTGACGGAGGTAATCAAGATGCTATCTGTTCCGAAATATGGCATACGCTTTTTGAGGTTTAGAGGATCTTTTTAGCTCGCCAAGTTTTGGCTTTCATCGAGCTTGGAATGAGAGCTGACTTCTCAGTCTCCTTGCCGCTCGTCAATGGACCTCTCGGCTCAGGGTTTCTTGGCTGCCAGCATGCGCATCTGTCCAGGGCCTTCGTTTGGTGTTCCGGGACACTTCCGGCAAATTGGAGATGATCGACAAGATTCTGACAGAAGCTTGGAGCCTCTCAAGGAAACGCGGACGGCTTTGCGCCGGCTGTCGGTGCCTTCTCGAATGTGCATGCGCAGGAAAGACGCGGGGCGGATGAAACAGCATATAGGAATGAGTTTCTTGGTTCCTCTCAAAAGGCGTTAAGAAGCAGATGTGGGGATCTTCACCGCGGAAGTCTGTAAGTCACCGCGAGGCGACAAGCACCGTCGGACGAAAATCCATTGTGATGCAAAGGCGGGCTATTTTGAGGTTGACCTTTCTCTGTTTGGAGCATAGGCTCTGGTCACGGCTTGAAGCGACAGAAGACCCTGAACCTGATGTGGTGTGATGATGGGAAAAACGGATTGGCCACGTTGTCTTATGCTTGGTGTAGTGTTCTTCGCGACTGCGGCAATGGCTTATGATGCCTCCGGTTCCAGCGAAGGGTCTGGAACAGTAACGCAGGACTGCGAAGGCAATTGCTCTGGGAAGACTGCGACGAAAGGGAAACACGCGTCACCGCTTTACCTTCTGACTTACGATCACGGCGGAATTGTGCTGTGGGGAGAGGATCATTTTTTGAGGTACTTGCGGAAGCGCCATGTCGTTCCCCAAGCGCATGACATCGGGCAGATATCTGGGCCGGTCAGCCCGGCTCAACCGCAGGAAAAAGGGTCCAGGGTCGCGCGAGGAAGCTGCACTGTAAGAACCGCAATGCAAGTCTTTCTGAATTAAACGCCTTCTTGATGAAAATCGTTAGAGGTATCAGGAACTGAGTTTGGACTCTGACGACAGTAACAAACCCCAACAACAAACAATGATAGGAGACAGAGTATGAAGAAGCTGATTGGTCTTTGCCTTGCCGTAGCCTTCGTGGCGCTGTTGTGCCAGGCGGCCATCTGCCAGGAAAGCCGTCCCGCAGGGAGGCGACCGGGGAGACCCGGAGCAGGCGACCGTCCGGCGCTGACAGAGGAGCAGAGGGCGGAAATGAGGAAGGCGATGGAGACCCTGCGGGAACTCGGAGCGAAGCTACGAGATGCGGAGGTCAAGGCCCGGCAAGACCCCTCGGTGGTGAAGGCCTATGATGCCGTCAGGAAGGCCCAGGAAGCCGCCAACAAAGCTCTCGATGCAGCGATCGTCAAGGCGAATCCTGACCTGGAAAAGGCTGTCAACGAGAGGAAAGCCCTGAGGGAGAAGTTGCAGGAGCTGGGCGGCGGACGATTCATTCGCGGCGGGATGCGTGGCGGCGCACCGCGAGGTGGTCGAGGTACTACCGGAGGCCGTGAGGGGGGATCGTCCTCAGGTGGGTGAGGCGGGTCCTCCACGCCGGTCGGTGATCGGTAATATCCTGAGGGCCCTCGGTGCCCCATTATGACCCGGGAGGAGTGGATTCGGTATCAGCAACGTTGTCCACGATCGGGTCAGTCAACCAGAGCAGGTCGGCGCCCTCGATGAGCACAGGCCTGCTCTGGTGTGACTGCAAGGCTTGGCCCAAGATGACCTCCGAGGGAGTCAAGTTCGCTGCCACCGGGAAAATGGAAGCAGAGGAAAGCATTTTTCGCCTAAGGACTCTTAACGTACTGTTCCATTTTGAAAGGAGAAAAACAGATGTTGAAAAGGATCATTTTGGGGCTTGCACTGGCCATTGCGCTGGTGGCAACTGCAACGGTTCCCGGGCAGGAGAGAGGTGGCAGGCCGCCGCGAGGCATGCGAGGCGGGGCGCCCTCATCGTCTCTCGAGAAACCGCCGCTACCGAAGAACGACGCGGAGAAAAAGATTCTGGCCGTGCTCGACGACATGTTCAAAAACCAGAGGCGGGGGATGATGAACGTCTCGCCGACAGACGGGAGGCTGCTGCGGCTGTTCACGGAGGCAGCGGGCGCCAAGCACGTTGTGGAGATCGGCACCTCCAACGGCTACTCGGGCATCTGGTTTTGCCTGGCACTGCGGACGACCGGCGGCAAATTGACCACCCACGATATTGACGAGGGCCGGGCGTCGCTGGCGAGACAGAACTTCAAGCGAGCGGGGGTTGATAAAATGGTGACGCTGGTTATGGGAAACGCGCATGAGACCGTCAAGAAGATCAAGGACCCGATCGACATCCTTTTCATTGACGCCGACAAGTCCGGGTACATTGACTACCTCAAGAAGCTACTGCCCCTGGTGCGTCCAGGCGGGCTGATCCTCGCCCACAACACCAACACGAGAATTGAGGATTACACCGAAGCGATCACGACCAATCCTGAGCTGGAGACGCTCTTCCTGCTCACGCAGGGGGCGGGCGTAGGCGTGACGCTCAAGAAACGATAAGAGCTAAGAGTTGAAACCGACAGAAGTGGAGGAAGCCAGACTCACATGCGGAAGACGCATAGGAGGAACATCATGAAAAGATTCGCGGTCATTGGAATGGTTGTGCTGTTGACTGCCCTCATTGGCTGCAAAGACGAGACGGCTGATGAGTCTCTTGTAAACATCGTGGTCAATCAGAAGAACCAGGAGAGGGAAATCGCAACCATATCCGGAAAAATCGAAGGACTGGAAAATGCGCTGGTGGAAATCCAGCAATCCCTCGAAAAACCTGCCGCCACCATCGGGACTCCGGCACCCGCCGGGAGCACGGAGGGAGGTGCTCAGGACTTCAGGAATACGCAAGAGTACGCGCAAATATTGGCGGGGCTAACCGAAGTGCAGAAGACGCATCAAGAGATAGCGGAGGAGCGAGCGCAGGAGGAACTGAGAGACCCCCGTCAAGCCTTTCAGGCGATGAACGATCCGCAGCAAATGGACAGCAGACTCTCGCTTCTGGTTCAGAACTTCGCCGGGAGAATCGAGGACGTCGCGAAAAGGCAGCAATTCGAGGCAGATGTCCAGCAGCTCAAACAGAGTTTCACCAGACCGTCCAGCGTCCAGGAACTCTACGAGCGAAGGACAGCGGAGCTTACGACGAGATTGAATGAGGAGCAGGACCAGAGGAGAAAGGAGTTCATCCAGAGGGAACTGACGTCTTTGGGAACCGCCACTGCGGAGCAACTGGAAGAAAGACTCGATCGGTACCAGCGCAGCGAGACCATGAGACAGGTGAGGGAGCTGCAAGAGACATACGACATACCGCGTGAGGTCCTTCGAGATTCAGGAATTCCGACCATGGGAAGAGGCGGCCCGGGAGGCTTCCAAGGAGGGCCCCCAGGAGGGCGCGGGCGAGGCAGATAAGGCCACATGTGCCCAGGCAAGGCGGGCAGTGAGCGGTTCAGACGATTGCTGAGCTCCTCCCTGCTCGCATTTCTTTCTATATCCGAATCAGGAGAGAGGAACCGCAGGTGTAGACTTCGGAGAAAAGTACTGTATAGAATGCACGTCATCCGGCAGTTCGTCCTTCTGAGGAAGGTCTACGCTTCAAGCATGCTGCTGTGGCGACGCCGGTTTCCAGTTTGACGATCGTGCAGACGTCAGGTGAGGAAGCCCTATCGTTGAGAGACGAGCGGAAAGGAGAGAGAGGGTTGTGAAGTCAGGGGCCATAATGAAAGCGGCTGTGACGATGGGGACGATGTTGCTTTTGATGGCCGGGGGAAGCGCGCAACGGCAGATGGAGAAACTCGGCCGCGGTCTGGTCGCAATCAACCAGGGTGGGGGAAAGGTCTACGTCGGATGGCGATTGCTTGGGACGGACCCGGACAACACCGCCTTCAACCTTTACCGCTCCACCGGAGGCGGGGATCCCATCAAGCTCAACGATCAACCGATCACAGACTCCACGAACTTTGTTGATAACGG
>JABMQX010000330.1 GCA_013203085.1 bacterium
AATCCACGGCTTCAAAGGTTTGCCCCGTATTCACAATGGACAAGAAGATGGCGACTATAATCATTGGCGAAACCAACCAGGATCTATGGCACATCGCTACGACTCCCCTGTTGACTGAATTGGCAGCGTTCACTGTTCAAGAATCGGCGAAGATGAATCGTTTGGCATCTTGGGTGCATCAGCACCGCGTGATTCATTCATGAACCGGAGGAATTTCCCATAAGTTATCTTTACGCTGTGTTCCCGAGAGCACAGGCCATTGACACCGGCATCTTGACATCGTCGTTGGTTTGTTCCATCCAATTTCTCAACAACATTCGATGTCGCTCCAAGACGTCCTTCATGGTCGAATCGTGCGCAAGGTTCTTCGCTTCGCCCTGATCGTTCTCCAGGTCAAACAACATCTCGGGATTGCGGCCCATGGAGAACACGATGTATTTGTATCTTTGCGTGCGAACCATGCGTCCCTTCCTGTCCAAGTCCTTTGGATCGGGTGACAGTTCGGACACGACAAACGCGTGACCGGGCAGACTTGGGTTTTCAATTAACGGCTTGAGGCTGATGCCGGTCATTTGTGGGCCCCGGACACCAGCGTAGTCACAGATGGTGGGAAGGACGTCAATACCCGAAACGAGGTGTTTCTTGTCCACCGCTCCTGCTGGGGTGACACCTTTCCAACTCACGATCAACGGCACGGTGACGGGTTCCTCGTACAACATCAGTTTGACCACCCATCGGTGCGCTGCCATGCCTTCGCCATGGTCGCTGGTAAAGATAACGAGCGTGTGTTCCTCCAATCCTTGCTCTCGCAAGGCCGCCAAAATCCGACCGATCTCCTTGTCTGCTTCTTCCGTCAAGCGGTAGTAGGCATTTAGATATGCACGCCACTGATCTTTGTCCCAGCTTTTCGTCCACTGGATTTCCTCGCCATAGTACGTGCGCTCACGGCACATCTGGATGAACTCCGGTTCGTCGGGGGCAACATTGAAATTGTTGGGCAGAGGAGGAAATCTATGCAGGTCGGGGTGCTTGACCGGCTTCTCTCGCACCCACCAGCAGATGTCGTGCGGGTTGTGCAAGGAGACTCCCAACACGAACGGTTCTTCATGCTTTGTCAGCAGGAACTTGATCGCTTCATCGGCTACCGGACCGTCGGTCTGGCTGCCAAGCCCGAACTTGGTGCCCTCCGGCACCGCTAAGTACTCGAACCTCGGGATCGTAGCATTCTTGCCTCGAGGATAGCTTTGGGGCAGATGCCATTTGCCGGCCCAAGCGGTCTTGTACCCTGCCTTGCGAAAGATCTCCCCCATGTTCTGGATGCCGGGTCTGATGCTCTGACCATTGAAGATCACCCCGGTTTCGTGGGGCATCCGGCCGGTGACCAGGCTGGAACGTGAAGGCCCGCAGACAGGGGAGGTGCAATACGAGTTTTCAAACCGTACGCCGTTGGCGGCGATGGAGTCCATGTGTGGTGTGCACACCCACTTGTTGCCGTAAGCGCTCATGGCCTTGAGGGTCTGCTGGTCAGTGAGAATGATCAGGATGTTCGGCTTTCTCCTTCGTCTCTCCTCACCTAATAGGCTGATTGGCGCTTTGGCCGCTACAGCTCCGACTCCGATGGACGCATACCTAATAAAATCCCTCCTGTTGAATTCTTTCATGAGGCTCTCCTTCACGATGTTTCGCGCAGGTGCTTTGACCCTCAGATTATACGTTTTCATTCACCAACGGCGATTTGCGCACCCCCTTATCTGACGAACAACGTTGGAGCGCAATGATAACCAGCTTTCCAGAGGAAATGGCGACACCTCGAGAAGTTGTATCCTCACAAGAGAAAAGCAATGGGATCATTGTTGCCAATGTCGCCCAGTCTTCAGTCACCGTGTGATCTCGCGCAAAGCTGAGCGGAATATGGTCTAAGCGAGGAAAAAGCTTCCTCTGGGCAGCTCCCTCATGAATAGCTGTCAACGCTCGTAAAGAAAAAAATGTCTGGCGCACGGCACACAGGGATGGCCGCTCCAGAAAACCGGGTCGAAAGAGCGCCGAACACTCTTGTCCTGACGCCCCAGGCTTTTCCAATCCCACACCTGGAACTTGGACCCGTGCTCAGAGCCCCGGCTTTGATAGGATAGCAAAGTGAGCAGTCCGACGGTAGCGAATTCCGCAAAAGAAACAATTCTCCCCGATGGCGCCGGGGATGGTGGTTTGCCGGAACGCGCGATAGAACTTTGGCGAGAAGAGATTACCAGGGCCAAGACAGGTACCCCCTGCAGTATCTTGATCGCTAAAACCCGCTGTCCCCAAGTTGAGGGGGAGGGCGTGAGGGAAGCGTCCGTCCGGCGGTCTGTGTCTCAGTGAGAAACTCGCCGTTGGGGCGAAGGTGCAGGTGGCCATAGTACAATCCGGCAACCGGTCTTGGTGGTCTCAGATGCCGGCGGAGGGAATGCTTACGACCGTTTGTGCTTTGCAAGCGATGTCGGAGAGGTTGTTGTAAGTGACCAATGGGCCCCCGAGCCGTCCGGCCTCCAGACGAGGCCAGGTGGGTTGGTTTGTTGATGCTGCCAGAGAACCGTCAAGGACGTCGCCGCGCCACCGACACCGCATCCCGTTCACCCATTCGAGCCTAAGCTGGATACCATATCGGGCAATATGGCATGTATCCGCTTCTGCCTGTGCATTGTCGGGGATGCGCCTTCCGAAGCCATAGGAGAAGCACGTAGAAACAAAAGGCTAAGCCCTATTGTTGGCATTTACGACAACAACTGACAAATATCGGTTAGCGGGAAGGTCAAGGTCGAAAAGTGAACACCTTAAAGTCGCTACGGGCTGGCCAGTAGAAGAATCCCCAACCCAAAGAAGATAACCGCGAGCGACGCTTTCAGGGCTCCCAAATGCTTCTTGAGAAACGCTCCGAGCTTCTCCGACGCGAAACCCTGGTACGCCAGCACAAATATCACGATTAAGGGGAAGATGAAGCACAGGTTGTAAAGGACAAGGTAAAAGAGTGCGTGAAGACGAAGGTTGGCGTCCTTGAGAACAAACATTATAGTTGGGAGGTAGACCTGCCCTGTGCACACGGACTCCAGAATTGCGACCACAAATCCCACGAAGAGGGATCCCAAGACCAAGCTTCTGGCGCGTAGCCTTCTTCTCATGACGGCATGAATTGCTTTCTCCACCCTCGCCGGCAACTTCAGCTTTATGTCGCTTGATTTCCCACTTTTCCTCCATGCCAGGAAATCGTACGTGCTGTAGCCCCCCAAAACGATGGCCAGGATACCGATTGAGACGGTGATCCCCCTTGAGATTCCATGGCTTACCGAGAATACCTTGATGGCTCCGAAGATTCCGAGTCCCAGTAGGAGATATGTGAAGAAGACCGCCGTAGTGAAAAAGGTTCCCACGACCAGAACCTCTCGCTTCGAGCGTCCGAGGTACCCCAGAAGCGAAATCAAGAAGACGATGGTGGTGAAGGCGCAGGGATTAACGCCATCCACGAGCCCCGCGGCCATCACCGCGAAAGAACCAAAACTCTTGAATCTCTCAAGGATAAGAACCGGCACGCGTGTCCGTTTTGAGGGCCGGGGCTTAGTAAGGGGCGAACAAGGCGCCTGAATGGTCTCCTCGAGGTTCTCGGTCAGAACTTGGCGCTGCAGCAGAATCTCGATGGTATCCTCGAGCTTGGTGGCGATGGCGTTCGCTCCGGCGAGGTAAGTGTCGCCGACGAAAACCTTGAGTTCCTCGTTTTCGCTTGATCCGTACTGCTTCTCGTACTTAATCAGGAGCTCATAATTCGCCATCTCATCTGTATTGTAGCTCTTGATGGCAATCGTTGAACCGAACCGTCTCTGCACATCGGGCAGAACATTGTCCCGGATCTCGTGACAGCTCTCGCATCCAGTGGAGTAGAAAAAGAGGATCTCGAGAGGGTGGAACTCATCGGCTTTGGCTTGGAGAGCTTTCGGGCAGGCATCGGGGGGAACAAGACAAAGAAATGAGACATTCAAGGCGAGGATTAGCCTGTGAAATCCCTTACTCGAACTTGTCATGGTGGCGTTGTGGATCGTGATCCCCTCTTGGGTCGGACCAAGCCGTAGACTGCCACTGTGAGTTTCGGTTGCTCCAAGCTATTTGTATAGATGTGTATCTTACCAGAGATCCTTCCGGCAGGCGAGTCAGGCTTCAGCCTCACATGGAGCTCGTAGTTTTGCCCTTTCACAATTTCCTTCAGCTCTATCTCGAGAGAATCAAGGGTGCTGACTACCTTCTCGACTCGCAGGTTCGGCTCGCGCGCCTTGGTCACTCTAATCCTACGGCTTGGGCTCATCCCCTGTTGAACCTGTAAGAAGGAAAATGCCAACGGCGTGACTTTTATCTCACCCTCGATAACGCCTGTGACCGGGACAACAATAACCGGCCATTTCTTGCTCGTGGTCCGCACATTCACCTTCCCGTTCAATGTGCCTATGGGTGCGTTCGCTCCGACGGTGACCTCGAGACTGACCCGATGGAACGGCGTCTTTTCAACCCTGAGGATCTTTGCCGTGATATGCTTCGAGGAACAAGTCACGCCGGAAACCGCAAGCGGCTCCTTCCTTTTCCACACGATTTCGACCTTCTGTGTGATCGGTGTCCCCTTCAGTCTCCTGCCGATGTGCACTTGCCTCGGATTGAGGACAACGAGGACCTCTACGACCCCTCTGACGGTCAGCTTCTTTATTGGATTGACAGGGTCGCTGGAATGCACATAGAGAATCTTCTCAGTTCTTCCAAAGATTCCCGTGGTGTCCATAGTTGCTTTTATTTCCCCTTCGCGACCCGGCTCGATAGTCTCGGCGGTCGTGACACCAGTGATACAACGGCAGGTACCCCTCACACGGGTGATCTTGAGAGGAGCGTTGCCCACGTTCTTGAATTTGAATACATGGGTAATCTTCTCTTTCTCCTCCCGCGTTCTAAAGTCATACGCTTCGTGATCGAACTTTATCCGAGGCCCACGAGCGGACGGTTTCCACACCGAAGGGCCCTGGGGCGTCCCAGCCACGGCGAAGGTCAACAACACCACGCCGAAGACCACTAAGGCGACAAGTCTGGATGTTTGCGGACGAAAGCGCTGCAATTTTGTTTGACCTCCCTGTCGGTGCATATCTCCTTGCCGAAAACCAGCTCAGCCAATTTCGAGTTTGGTCGGCGAGACATGCTGCTATTATCAATAGCCGAAAATTCAAGATACCGCCCAAGCTTGCGAATGTCAAAACATTTCCATAGAAACTCCAGAAGAGCGGTCGTCTGCTACCCGTGGTGAAGCGAGTAGCCGATGGGCAAAGGGCACAGATTCACGGCCCGATCGCCTCGGACGGGAGAAGCCAGCTATCCGGTCCCCACATCACCTCAGCTTATGGCTCGGAGATGGAAAAGTCTCCCAGGTCGAGCCATCCGGTGAGCCCGCCGGGCCGTACGTTCCACATTCGGCTTGACTGAAGGTTGCCTGCTCGTGTCGCCCTAAGATTCTCCGTCGGTCTTCCAACCACGCTTCGACCGGATTCGCAGGATAATCTGTCTATAGCTTCTAATCGGCCATTTTGGAAATAGTACGGCGCGTGAATTCAAAAAGTGGGCGGTAGCCGTTCTGAGGCGGGGTCAGCCGGGGTACGTTACGGGATTCAGGTCGAGTATAGTGGCGAAAACGCCTGTTGCGAGTTGGTAATCGAGGATATGAGCGGCTGTTAGCAAGATACCAGCTGTTACAAATGCAGGGACCCGGTTTTCGCTCGTTAGAAGAGACCTCTTATCATTCAGGAGTTCGCAGTCCTCGGGCACAAGAGGGCGTGTCATTTTATCTCATTTCGTTCAAGGTTCCTCGGGAGTCAGACATCGGATTTGCGAACCTCACGGCCCGCCGCGGTTTTACAAATGCCGATGTGCGGTTACCGTAAGAGATAGCAATCACTTCAGTTCGATTCTGTAGAACTTGTAGGGAGGTGTTGTGTCCGTATCGGTCCACCAGGTTAATGCGCCTTCAGACGTGATGGTCGCTTCTTCGACCCATTGCGCATCCAGCATATTGGCGCGCGACCAGACGGTATACGAGTCGTTCGGCTGGCTGTTCCAGATGAGCAGCAACCCGAAATCCTCCATGCTTAAGCAGTTCACCGCGAAGGGCGCTGAGTCGAACTCGTAAGCTCCCATGTCCAAGGTGAGGGACGTTCGACCGAAGGCGATCCGCAGATTCGCATCCAGGTCCAGTTCACCCGGGCCGACTGCCGCGTTATCCCCCACGTCAATACATCGCGAATTCGGCAGAAGGCGATAATCATTGTCGTCTTGTGTCTCGGGATTGCCGTCAATCCCGTCCGCATCGGCGAACTGCGGGTCCTCGGCAATGTTGCCGTCGCCGCCTCCCGCCCACTCGTGAATGCAGGAATATGTAGGTTCGCTTGATTGCGAAAGCTGAGGTTCTTCGGGAGCCCTATTTCCCCAAATGACGGAGTTGTTGATTTCACCGTTGCAGTAAGCCAGCCCCCCGCCTATGGAGGCGAGGTTGCCGACTATCGTGTTGCTCCGGATAATGGCATCGCAATAGCCGAGTCCGCCCCCTTCGTCGGCTGAGTTGCCGGCGATGGCATTGTTCTTGACGGTGCCGTCGCAGCGACAGAGACCTCCGCCGTAGTCGTCAGCAGAATTATGAGTGATGGTGTTGTACTGAATCGTGCCGTCGCAGTCGGCCAGCCCGCCGCCCTCACCCTCGTCAGTTTCGGCAACAGCCCTGTTTCCGCTGATAGCATTGTACTGGATCGTCCCGTGGCAGGCATAAAGGCCGCCGCCCTCACCCTCGTCATGCTTACCAAGAGCCCGGTTCCCTTTGATCGCATTGTTATGAATCGTAGCGTCGCAATAGGCCAATCCCCCGCCGTCATCATCGGCGGTATTTGCTGTAATGACGTTGCCCTGGATCACTCCATCGCAATAAGCCAGCCCGCCGCCCCAGCGCTGAGCCGAGTTTCCGCTAATGGTGTTGTTCCGGATCATGCCGTCGCAATAGGCTACTCCCCCGCCGTCGTCATCGGCAGAATTGCTGACGATGACGTTTCCTTGGATCGTGGCAAGAGTATGGTGGCCGTCGGTGCCGCCGCATATACCGCCGCCGTTCGAAGCTCTCCCATTCCGGATAGTGAAGCCCGAAATGACACATTCTTCGGTTTCATGACCCGTGAAGTGCACGACCGAGCCCACGCCACCGCAATCAAGTACGGTCGAGGCGACAGCATCTGGATTCTCAGGGTCCCGGCTCCGCAACGTCAAATCCACACCGACGAAATGAACGCTCTCTCGGTAGGTCCCGGGAGCGAGAACTATCTCCTCCCCCCTCACGGCAAAAAGTATGGCTCTCCGGATCGTCGGGATATCCGAAGGCACGTGTACGATCCGGGGGGTAGTCGGAATGATCGGGTCGCTTCCGCGAAGGACTTCCAGGCCATCGCGGAGACCATCACCATCGGTGTCCTCGATGGTCGGGTCTGTTGCGGCCGCGGACTCGTCCGCGTCGGAGAGAAGGTCACCGTCAGAGTCCGGAGTAGCATTATGTTCGTAGCATCCCATGTCAATGCGGTCCCCGTAGAGACGACAGTCGCCATCCAGGTCACGTTGCGGCCAGGCGAACCAGTGGTAATTCGCAGCTGCATCTATACAAGGTGAAGGATACCGCAAGTGATAGTCACCTTTACCGGAATGCATGAAGTAAGGGAAGGCGTCAATGTTACCGAGGGCGCCAGCCGCAGTCCAATCCTGGATGCAAGAATAAGTAGGCTCGCTCGATTCGTAAAGCTGAGCGCCGCGGGGGGACGTATTTCCCCAGATGATACAGTTGCGGATCGTGCCGTGGCAGTCGTGCAGCCCGCCGCCCTCGGACTCAGCTGAGTTCCCGGCGATGGTATTGTTCTGGATGGTCGCGTTGCACCAATATAGGCCAGCGCCCCGCCATTGCGCTAAGTTCTTGGCAATGGCGTTGTTTTGGACTATTCCGTCGCAATAGGCCAAGCCACCGCCGTCGTCATCGGCCGAGTTGCCGGTGATTTTGTTGTTCTGGATCGTGCCGTCGCAATAGGCCAGGCCCGCGCCGTCCGCTCCGGCCAAGTTTTCGGTTACAGTGTTACCCTGAATAGTGCCGTTGCACCAATATAGCCCACCTCCGTACTGGGCAGCATTCCCGGCGATAGTGTTATTCTTAACTGCAGCGTCACAATAAGCCAACCCCCCGCCCCACCATTGCGCGGAGTTTCCAGAGATAATGTTGTTTTCGATGAGGCCGCTGCAGTAAGCCAGTCCACCGCCATCATCGTCGGCCAAGTTACCGGTGATCACGTTGTTTCGGACAGTGGCACGAGTCCGAATATCCCCCATGCCACCGCGAACTCCACCTCCGTAGAGGGCAATGCCATTGCGAATGGTGAAGCCGGACAGAGCGCAGGTCTCATCCTCTGTTCCGGAGAACGTGACGACAGACCCAGCTCCATTGCCGTCAATGATAGTTGCGTCAACGACCTCACGGTCACGGGGACCGGTGCTGCGAAGGATGACGTTCTTACCCTGGAACTGAAGATTCTCTACGTAAATCGCCTGGGCAACGATGACGGTATCATCGTCGGCTGCAGCTTCTATCCCCTCTTGGATCGCTTTGAATGCCGTCTCCCATGCCGTCCCATCGCCAGGCTCGGCGACCAGAGCGTCTACATACCACGTTCCGCTCCAAGCTTTCTGGGGAATGCAGATCATCAGCACAATGCTTGTGGCACGAAGAACCCTCCTCATTTCTACCCCTCCTGTTCAAGAGCTTGTCTCTTCTATCCTGAATAGTTTTGAACGGTGTTCCCCACGTCATGGCTTTGCCTGATTCTGGGACGCAACGAATACGCGAGCCACGTCCCAGCTGCAGTAGCTCCCGAATGCAAAAAGGCAGGCTTCAACAGGCATCTTTGCCCCCATTCGGTGGTTGGCTTATGGTCCGGTCTCCTGTTGCCCGGCGCAACAACACAGGCACCAAACAAGCCTCTGCTCTTAATGCTGCCGCGCACAGAAAGCAGTTGTCAAGCCTTTCTTTCCAAAACAGATACGCTGTATTGCAGCACGCATTCTCCAGCTGGGTGGAACGGCGGAGGTTCCCTGTTCCTGCCTAAGGACGGCCCTGTGACTTCCCTGTGCGTTGTTTAGATAGCTACTCAGTCGCCTTCAAACCAGAAACGCCACATAACCTGCGCATAAAAAAGGATCTCGCGCTTTGGAGACTATACGTCGCCTGAATTCGAAAAGTGGGCGGTAGCCGATCCGAGGTAGGGGTCAGCGAGGTAGGTTCCGCGGCTGTGGTCGAGATAATGGGAAAAACATGTTGCATATGCCCGTATGTGGCGAGACAGCCGCCGATTGGGAACACAAGTTCTGCACAAAAACGGGGAAACGGATTTCGCCGGTTAGAAGCCGCCCTTCGTGGTCGTAAAACCGCGTCCTTCCCGAACCCGAAAGGTCTCTTGCCTTCGCTTCTTCCTCATGGGAGCTTGCTGTGCTACAATCAGTTTCCTGGGCGAAATGCGGAGGAATCGGGCACTAAAGAGTGGCACAGACTCTGGGGCAGGACACCTGGCATTACGACGATGAGATGACCGCGATCTATCAAGCATTTGACGGGATCGACTGAAGCAAGTGGAGATGCCGCTTCGCTACCGAGACCGGAACCGACGTTTCATGCTGAGGAGGTGATCGCATGAATTTTGGAAATCGTCAGAGAAGGCTCAGTGATTTGCTGGGTCAAGTCATTTGGCCAATGCTTGTTATTGTTGGGCTGTCCGCCGGCGCCAACGCGGCAATTGCCGCCACACCCGGTGTTTTCAACGTCCGGCAGTATGGTGCCATGGGCGACGGCAGGACGCTCGACACCGTAGCGATCAACGAGGCCGTCGAAGCATGCGCGGCGGCAGGCGGTGGCCAGGTATTGCTTCCACCGGGCATTTACCTGTCGGGGACAGTCCATCTAAAGCACAACGTGACACTTTTTCTCGATGCCGGCGCCACTCTGGTCGGCAGCAAGAATCTGGAGCACTATCAGAACTTCACTCCGCCGGCCGGCACGCCCGAATCGAGATGGACTCGGTGGCACCGGGCGTTGATCCTCGGCGACGGGGCGGAGAACATCACCATTGCTGGCCAGGGCGTGATCGACGGCAACAAGGTCTTCGACCCCAAGGGCGAAGAGAAGATGCGCGGGCCACACACCATTCTGCTCGGCATATGCCGAAACATCACAATCCGCGACGTTTCAATCAAGGACTCAGCCAATTACGCGATTATGCTCGAGTTCTGCCAGCAGGTCGAGGTTCGCAACGTCAAGATCACCGGCGGATGGGATGGTGTGCACTTCCGTGGGTGGCCTGGTCGTCCCTGCCGCGATGTGAGCATTCTGGGCTGTCAGTTTTACACGGGCGACGATGCGATCGCAGGTCGCTACTGGGAGAACGTCCTTATCTCCGACTGCATAGTGAATTCCTCGTGCAACGGAATCCGGCTCATCGGTCCGGCCACGCATCTGATCATTCGCGACTGCCTGTTCTACGGTCCCGGCGTCCATCCCCACCGCAGCTCGAATCGCCGCAACATGCTTTCCGGGATCATCCTCCAACCCGGTTCTTGGGACGCCACAGAGGGCAGTTTAGATGACGTCCTGATCTCCGATATCACGATGAAAAACATGGCGTCGCCGCTGACCATCTGGCTCAAGCCCGGCAACACGGGCGGACGGATCACCGTAAGCCGGGTGACGGCCACCGGGGTGTATCGTGCGGCCTGCTCGGTGGAAAGCTGGGCCGAGACGCCGTTCACGACCGTGGTTTTCCGCGACGTGAACATTGAGTTTGATGGGGGCGGCACGCTGGAGCAAGCGCGCAGGCCTGTCAAACAGCCGGGGGTCGATGCCAGGCCGTTGCCCGCCTGGGGATTCTATGCTCGGAACGTCAAGAACCTTCGCTTCGAGGACCTCCGACTGAGCTGTGCCAAAGTGGACCTCCGGCCCGTCCTGATCTGCGATGGCGTGGAGCGACTGAAGTTGGACAGCTTCAAGTTCTCGCGTCCGGCCGGTGCGCTTGAGGCGCTTGTGTTAAACGATGTCGCACATGTCCAGCTTCGCGACACGGACATTCCCACTGTGGTATCGCGCATCGTAGAATTGAAGCTCATCGCGGCGGATTCGGCGGGGCGGTTCATTGCCGGCAGACCGTATTCAGTGAGCGTGACGGTGGAAAACGGCGGTCAGCAAGGGCTCTCGCAAATCGAACTGGTGGCGGCCGGGCAAAAGGTGACACGCTGGGTTTTGCTCAGGCCCAACGAGAAGAAGGAGGTTGTCTTGAAAGGGCTGACCGCGCCTGGCGCCGGAACGTACCAGGTGCGAGCGGGAAATCTCAGTAGGAGCTTGATTGTAAAAGAGCCGCAATAGGCGAGAGAAGGAAGGTCTCCGCTCGTCAGGCGGCGCTGGGCGGCTTTTCGATCCTGTGGGAGCAACTGCTTGCAAACCAGGCTGAGGCCGGGTATAGTCGATCGTAGTGCTAACTTTGTCTTCAAGTTGCATTCGGGAGGAATACCATGAATCGTCGTACGTTCCTTCAAGCCAGTGCAGCCGGGCTGGCTTTGTCCGCCGTTGGAGGCCACGCCGCGGAGTTTGTTGACCGGAAGTCGAAGCGCGTGGGCCTGATCGGCTCCGGCTGGTATGGCAAGAGCGCCCTGTTCCGCCTGCTTCAGGTCGCGCCGGTCGAGGTGGTGGCGCTGTGCGACGTGGACAGGAGGATGCTGGCCGAGGCCGCCGACATGGTGGCCGCTCGCCAGGCATCGAAGAAAAAGCCTCGCACTTACGGTGATTACCGCAAGATGCTCAAGAACGAAGATCTCGACATCGTGCAGGTCTCCACGCCTGACCACTGGCACGCTCTGGCGATGATCGCCGCTGTCGAGGCCGGCGCCGATGTCTATGTCGAGAAGCCCATCAGCGTGGACGTAGTCGAAGGGCAAGCCATGGTCGCTGCGGCCCGCAAGCACAAGAGGGTCGTGCAGGTGGGCACCCAGCGACGCAGCACGCCGCACATCACAGAGGCCCGTGACACGATCATCCGGGAGGGGAAGCTTGGCAAGATCGGGTTGGTGGACGTGTACTGCTACTATCACATGCGCGCTCGTGAAAATCCCGCCGACACCGACCCACCCGCGCACCTCGATTACGAAATGTGGACGGGGCCGGCCCCGATGCGGACTTACAACTCACTGGTGCACCCGCGGAGCTGGCGGTTGTTCATGGAGTACGGCAACGGGATCGTGGGCGACATGTGCATCCATATGTTCGACATGGTCCGCTGGATGCTCGATCTGGGATGGCCCAAGCGGATCGGCTCCACCGGCGGCATCCTCATCGACAAGAACAGCAAGGCCAATATCTCAGACACACAGATCGCCACGTTCGGTTATGACGACCTGACCGTCGTTTGGCAGCATCGCACATGGGGCCACTCGCCCGACCCCGACTATCCTTGGGGAGCGACGTTCTACGGCGACAAGGGCACTCTGAAGGTGAGCGTTTTCCGATACGACTTCGTCCCGCTTGGGAAGGGTCAGCCGATTCACCGCGACGTCACGTATGAATTCGAGCAATACCCGGAAGATAAGACGGAAAAAGACCTCGAACGTCACGTCGCTCCGGCGCTCCGTGGGCACTGGAAGAATTTCCTGGCGGCGAT
>JABMQX010000331.1 GCA_013203085.1 bacterium
CGGCAATTCCTCATCAACCTGATGAACGACGTCCGGTTGAGCATCTGGTACGACTGGCACGATGACGGCCCCGACCCGAAAGAATACGAGCACAATTTCGGAATCGTCACTCACGGCTACGAGCTGAAACCTTCCTATCTCTCGGCGAAAACTCTGCTTCATACGTTGAGCGGACTGGAATTCGCCGGCACAATCCCGCTCGAATCGCCGGGCGACTACGCTTTATTGTTCTCCGATGGCGAGAGGCGGGTCATCGCCGCATGGACGACCCGTCAAACCCACGCAATATCCCTTCTCGTAAAAGCGGAACGAGTAGAAATCGTCTCCATGACCGGAGAGACGCGGCAGGCGAAAACAAAAGACGGGCAGTTGGACCTCGAGGTCAGCGAGAATCCTCAATACATTGTCACGTCGAAGCCTTAGAACCTGGGGCGGCGTGCGCGGCCACGGCTGGAAAGCCCCTCCCGCGGAATCATGTGGGGCCATGGGGCCCACGTGCCCCACGCGCCAGGTTTCCATGGTGCGGGCGGGGTCTCAGCCCAAGCATCCCGTTTGACCCTGACCTTCGTCATGGGCGATTGTTGTCTCGTCGCACACCAGCGCGTGGTGAATGTCGACCACTGGGAGCGACACGAGGGGGCCGGGAACCCTCTTGTCATGCACGAACGCGGCGTATGCCTTGCGTGGGTTCGGGACAGGGATGGGAAAGCGATGGATGTGGCAGTTCGTGTGCGCGGATCCGTCAGTGTTTAAACCATGCGAGGCCTCCTTGCAGTCCAGCAGTTCCAGCAAGGCATCTTCAGCGCAGAACGTCAACCCCGAGTAGTAATCCCCCACTAGCCAGCAGTAAAGGCACGTGGGCCGAATCCGCCGGGGAAGGAGGAAATCTAAATCTGGGGGACGTTCAACAAGGAAATTGCCTTCGCCAACCATGAAGTCGCAAAAGGGCTTCGTCGACGAGCATAGCGGGAACCGCTCGAACTCAGACGTGTTCTCTTGGAAGTATTGTTGGAACATGCGGGCTCCCAGGTGGATTTTCAGCAGCGAGGTGAGCTTATAGAATTGTTCCACGAGATCCTCGTCTTTGCCCAGGATCATACATTCCTTCCCATAGACTATACCGCACAGAACCGCCGCCACAACGACTGCCTCATCGGTGACATCCAGTCTTTTGTCCCCTCCTACGCAAGATTTTTTCGCGATCGAGTAGGCGCGAGGCCCGTACGTATCGTGCACGCGCCGAAAAACTTTCCTGCGTTCGGCTTCAGTAGCGTGTGCCCCCTTTTCCCCCTCAAAGTCCTCCAGGATCCATCGCAGCAGTTCCCTTCGGACAGCCAGAAGCTGGACATAGTAGCGGAAAACGTAACTATACTCCCGAAGAAACTTCTCACGGTGCCAAACGTCGAACAACCCGGGATCCGGGTGGCCGTCGCTGCTGAAAAGCTCCCTGGCGACGACTGCATCCGGGCTTGCTCTTAGCCAAGCTTTCATCTGGTCGGCGACCCCGGGCAGGATGAACAATCGGTTCCGCACACGCAACTTGCGAAGCACATCAGGGTCTGTCTCATGGTCGAAGAAACTGCTGTCCAGGAAAATCCAGAAGTCACCAACGTTCGCCAGTGTCCTCTCCAAATCGAACTCATCGCGCCGCAGTTTCGGGAACCCTAGATATGAGAGACGTCCCAAGAAGGTTCTGCCCGGCGGCGAAGGCGGTGCCTTAAAGCGGACCTCCCCTACTATGTTTGTCACCATATGGTAGAGCGTTCGATTCAGCTTCTTTCGGGCTCTGAGCTGCTTCAGCTTCTCTCGCGTTGATGGGCTTACAGCCTCGTCCATGAGGTGTCCTCCCACATGAGTGAGTTACTGGGGTGCGGAGCGCGTACGCCAGCCAAGTGTAAAGCGAACCACGATCAGCTCTTGAGAAGGGCCATCCGGGTGCACCCCGCTATCTCAGGCAATCACATGCGTTCGCGTTTAGCCTTCACACCACAGCCTATAGCAATCCATCGCAAGAATACTACAATACATAGACGCGTCAAGAAACAACCCCTCCAATGCGATGAAGCACGGTTCCCGATTACTCCCGCAGAAGCCTCTCCGGGCCCGACCGAGAAGGGTTCGGTCGCCGCCGGTTTCCTCTACCTCACCGTCACAGTGAAGACATTCTCCTTCCCCTTCTGGAGATGCACATCGGTGGTCTGCTTCCGCCCCGCCGGAGTGACGACGGTGAGGCGGTACCTACCGTAAAAGCCACGGAACGTCGCTTTTCCTGCGGA
>JABMQX010000332.1 GCA_013203085.1 bacterium
GCCGAGGATGCCGCCCTTGGACGGAATCTCAAAGTCCCCAATGTCTATCTCCCAGCTCTTGAGGAGAGCCTTGAGACGATAGCGAAGGAAGTCCTCTTCGCTCTTCGCCTGGGAAACCTCCAGTTTGGTGATGCCGACCAGGTTGTATTTATCGTAAACGCCGACTGCTTTCTTCTTCTCGACCCGTTCCTTGACGGCGCGCAGAATCTCCCCGACATCAATATCGTCGAGGTCTATGGAGAAAACATCATCGGTTGAGGAAGTCTTTTCAGTGGTCATGGCGACCTCGTCGAGAACGCGTCCCGGTTCAAGATCAAGATTCCGCAGCAAATGGCTTCGGCTTGCTTTCTCTCCGCTGCTAGCGGTTGACTGGGAAACTTCGGACTGAAACCGTTTACCGAGATTCCTTCTCTGCAATCCGATTCATCTTACCTCCTGACACGGTTTTGCTCAACTAAAATGTCGGGCGACCGGCGGGAGTGGCGGCGAGGCCAGAATCAGGCTTCCGGCTCCTTTTCTTCGGCGATCTCGCGGTAGAGCTTCTGCCTTTTGACTCCGGTCACGGAGGCGAGGAGTCTGACAGCTTCGGACGTGGAAATCCCCAACTGTTCGGCGAGAACTCGGACACGCTTCCCAACGTCGTCCGGCAAAGGAGCGCTCTTTTTCCTTGCGCCCTCGACGATCAGGACGATCTCGCCTTTGACCCCACCGGTCGGCGAGGCAAGGGCGCCTGCGGCTCCGGAAAGGCAAGTTCTGATAACTTCCTCGTGAATCTTCGTCAACTCCCGGGCGATTTCGATTTTCCGTTCACCGAAAGCCGCGAACATATCCGCGAGAGATTTCAGCAGGCGGTTGGCGGTCTCGAAAAAGACCATTGTCCGCGGCTCGTCTTTCATGCTGAGGAACTTCTTTTTTCTCGCGGCAACTCGGGAAGGGACGAAGCCGCAGAACAGAAACTCGTCTTTCGGAAGACAGGAAACGGAGAGCGCGGCAGTTATCGCCGAAGCGCCGGGGATGACCTCGACTCTGATTCCGCCCTCAACCGCTCCCCGGACAAGCCTCGCTCCGGGGTCGGAGATGCAGGGAGTGCCCGCGTTGCAGACCAGAGCCACCGATTTCCCCCGCCGAAGAAGCTCAATCAATTCCTCGGTTCGTTTCGCCTCGTTGAACTTGTGATAGCTTACCAGGCGGGCGGATGCTATCCCGTGCCTCTTGAGGAGAACCCGCGTTTTTCGTGTATCCTCGCAGGCGATGAGGTCAACCTCCTTGAGTATCCTGATCGCCCGGAGCGAGATGTCCTCGAGGTTTCCTATCGGCGTCCCGACGACGAATAAGACCGGTTTTTCCGAAGTCATGTCCGTTCCTCTTGCTCCTGCAATAGAGAACTGAAGCGATTCATATCATGGCCAGAAAAACTCACAGGAAAGCGAGACGCAGCCACTGACAGTCCCAAGACCTGATATTATCGTCCGACAATCCTTCGGGGCACTGCATGATTGCATTTCTAGCCGCGACCGGCTGAGTTGTCCCGGCTGCGGGGGCATCGCGCGCTTCAACGAGAAAGCGAGGGGGACACGATTGCTGCCACTACGCGTCCGGTTTTCCTCATGGCGTCAGGGCCAAGATCAGAAACGGTAAGAAATTCTGGCCGCAACACCTACTTCATCCCTGTATTTCATGCTGCTGTGACCATTGATCACGACCCCAACCCTCAAGCAGGCGCCGGGGTAGAATCTCCACATAACGCCCGGAACGATATCGTGGGAGTTGCCTCCGCCACTGAATGAAGTGAAGTTATATTCGACCATTGGCCAGAATCTCTTCGTAGGGGTCAATAGGACCGCGGCATTCGCCTCTGTAGTATCGCTGCCTTCCCTGAAGGTGTAACCCGGATTGATGTGCAGGCTGAAATACTTCCAGGTTTTCGAGATCTCTGCGGTGAACTTCAGGGCATCATCGGAGGAACCCAGCTTGCGATCGGCATTTCCCGTTGGGAGATAATACCATGCATCAACAGAGACGGCAGGCATGTATCTGCTTTCCTTAATACAGTTCCATTTCTCAAACACGAAAACGTTTCCCAAGCCGTCGTTCCGTGCGACCGTGCCCGCTACGTCAGTATGATTCCTTAGATAAGGCACGCCGAGAGCCGCATGGTGATGCTTCGCCCAGCCATACTTTGCAACTAACACCGCCTTCAGCTTTCTGTTTTCGTCGCCCTCCGCAAGACGATGGTAATATCCATCTCCCCCCATGACCTCTTCGTAATCCATATGTTGTGACATCAAGGAAAAGCACACACGGCCTTTGCCGACCATTTTTGCGCTTCGCGTCTTCGTAAGAAAGCCTATGCAGCAAGGATGAGCAAGTGCCGTTTCCCGGGCCTCGTTGCCTGCCTCAACATCCTCAGCAAAGAGCGGAAGGGCCGCCAGAAAAACTGCCACGGCGAACACGACTATAGTTATCATCGCAAAGAGCTTCATTTTCCACCCACGCTGTCGCGTTCCTTGTCCTGGCTGTAATCTACGCTTCGAAGACGAGCTCTTTGAGCCGCATGAGGCGGTTAACGTTCGAGCGTTCCAATTCGTCGAGCTTCATCTTGATGTACTTGACCGTCTCGACCATGTTCGGGATGAACACAAACTTTAAGGCATTCACCCGGCGGCGCGTCTTCTCGATTTCTTCGGAGAGGATGACAATGGTCTTCTCGACGTTGACCAGTTCCATCATCAAAGGAACCGTTTCGGAGAGGGCTTTGAGAGAAAGGTCAAGGTCAGAGGGAGTGTGCGTCAGACCGTACGTGAAGGGGTTGGGCTGGCTTTCAAGCTCGAGGCGAGGGATGCGCACGCTCAGGAGGCGGGTAACCTCGACTTTGAGTTTCAATTCTCCAGCCGGGTGTGAGAGAGCGTTTATCAGGAATTTCTCCGGGGTCACAAGGCGACAGAGTTCAAATCTCCTCAAACCTTCATCAACCTTGTCCTGCACCTGCTTTCTCAATTCCCTGGCGCGGCTGACGAAGCGAAGGAAATATCTCATCAACTGCTCCTGCTTGTCCTGAAGGAGCTTGTGCCCGCGTTTGGCGAGGGCAAGCCTCTTCCTCAGCTTGAGCAGCTCCATGCGGTTGGGATTAACGTTGAGCCTCATGGTTCAGGGGGTGTCTCAGGAGCGTTATCGTAGTACTTTTCGATGTATTTGGTATGAACTCTTTTCAACTCCTCCTTCGGGAGTATGCTGAGCAATTTCCATCCGAGGTCGAGGGTCTGGTAAATGGTGCGGCGTGTGGTCTCGGACTGCCGAATGAACTGGTCCTCGAAGCCATCGGCGAATTTGATGTACAAGCGGTCCATTTCGCTGAGGGCGGCTTCGCCGAGAATAACCGCGAGCTCTTTGGCTTCCCTCCCTCTGGCGTAACAGGCGAAGAGCTGGTTGAGAACGTCCGCGTGGTCCTCGCGGGTTTTATCCTTGCCGATTCCTTTGTCCTTCAATCGGGAAAGGGATGGGAGCACGTCAATGGGGGGATAGATGCCTTTCCGGTGAAGCTCCCGGCTCAGCATGACCTGTCCTTCAGTGATGTATCCGGTGAGGTCCGGCACGGGGTGAGTCTTATCATCCTCCGGCATGGACAAGATAGGCAACATTGTGATAGAGCCGGTTTTGCCTTTGACTCGGCCGGCTCTCTCATAAACGGTGGCGAGGTCCGTGTACAGGTATCCCGGATAGCCTCGCCGGCCGGGGATTTCTTTCCGGGAGGCGGAAACCTCTCGCAGTGCTTCGCAATAGACGGTCATGTCCGTCAAGATCACCAGAACGTGCATATCGAGGTCGAAGGCAAGATACTCGGCGGCGGTTAAAGCCATTCGAGGAGTAGCGAGCCTTTCCACGGCGGGGTCGTCTGAAAGGTTCACGAAGAGCACTGCCCGCTCGATAGCCCCGGTCTGCTCGAAATCGGTGATGAAGAAATTCGCCTCCTCGAAGGTAATGCCCATTGCACCAAAGCAAACGGCAAATCTCTCCTTCTCCCCAAGGAGTCTCGCCTGACGGGCGACCTGCGCGGCAATCTTCGGATGAGGAAGACCTGAGGCGGAAAAGATAGGAAGTTTCTGTCCTCGCACGATGGTGTTCATACCATCTATCGCTGAGATACCGGTCTCGATGAATTCCACCGGGTAGTCTCTCGCGGTGGGGTTGAGGGGACTGGCGTTAATGTCGAGTTTCTTCTCGGGGATGATAGGCGGGGCACCATCCTTGGGCCGGCCGGCGCCGTCGAAAACTCGACCGAGCATGTCCCGGGACACGCTCAGTTCAAGCCCCCGTCCGAGGAATTTGACCTTAGTATCGTTCAGGTCAATCCCGCTGGTGCCTTCATACACCTGGACCAGAGCCATTGTCTCTGAGATTTCCAGAACGCGTCCTCGCCTGAGGCTTCCATCGCCGAGCTGGATTTCACAGAGTTCGTCATATTTCACGTCGTTGATCTTTTCGACGACGAGCAAAGGCCCGCTAATCTGCGTTACGGTGCGATATTCCTTTAGCACCCTCCACTCCTTTCGATTTCCATGTCGGTTTCATCAAAACAACCGCTTGAATGCGAGATCGCGACTCCGAAGAGGGCCTCGACCTAACCCCGTCTCCGGGGACGGAATATGTATCCTCTTAGCGGTTTCCCTGGGGCATGGCAAAGTGTGTCATCTTTGCCTGCTAAGAGCACAGCTCACATGATTGACAAAAAGTTCTCTTACGAAAGGCAGATTACCCAGGAAATTCATGCCCTTCACGCAATCGAGTTTTCTGTAGCGAATTGACAAGCCGCTGGTGGAGACTATCCGCTCAAATCTGGCACGACTCATTTTACCGAGGCCGGACTCCACCTCTTCGTATCTCCTCGCGCCATCATTCCTGAAATGCCTTCTGACGTTCATCACTGTCTTTTCCGAGAAGATGATGTTAACCCAGGGCATCCGCGTAAAGAACTGCATATGACTTCCATAAGGAGCAAACCAGGGTGGTCCAAAGGTTATCAGAATTGTGCCGTTCGGTCTCAAGGCGGATTTCATGTAGTCAAGAACCTTCACGGGGTCGCCAAAATGCTCCATGCTGTTTTGAGAGATCACGATGTCGAATCGAGCCTTGAAGCGATCGCTCAATTTCCCCGTAAACTCGACTTTTTCTCTCACGCCGAGTGTTCTCGCGAGGTCCCGGCCTGCTTTCACGGCTCTCGGATTCGTATCTAATCCCAGAACATATCTCGCTCCGTGTTTTGCAAGCATAACTGCCTGCCAGCCGGCGCCACACCCAACGTCCAGGATGTCTTTCCCAGCAATGTTGTTGATGAAATTCGGGAAGACTCTACATAGCAAAGAGAGAGCGTTGTCTTCATTCCATCCCTTATGGTCCGCCGGGTTATCAGAACTCCCTGGTTTCCTTGACAGGAAAAGGAGGATTTTTTCTGGAATCCTCATTGTTCACCTCCAATCGGAATTTGCCCCCGCCAGCGAAAGAGGACAGCCGAGGAGGCCGCTATCATGGGACAAGCTCGTTACCCGGCTCGTAATCTCTCCATTTCTTCTTTGATTTTCGAAGCTATGGCTTGGATTTCTTCCA
>JABMQX010000333.1 GCA_013203085.1 bacterium
CCTTTAGATGCCTCCATCAACGAGCGTCTGGAAATGGACAGACGATACCTTCTCGCCATTCGCTATCTCCGAATGTTCGCCTATTCCTGGGCAAACAAGTTGACGGGACTGAACAGTTACGATCTCGAAAACGCCGTCGCTGAGATTGTGGAATTGAACAACCGCTGCTCCCTGGACGTGAACGTCCCATGAATGACTATTGACGGCCCTTTTCATGGAAGCGTTTCGATAACCTTCTCCATCTCCTCCGGGGTATTGTAGAAATGAGGTGAAACGCGTACTCGCCCATATCTGACGGAGGTGATGATCTTTTTCTCGAGGAGCCGGCGACAGAGGTCTTCGGCGGGATGGGTCGGGCTGGAGAAGAGCACGATGCCCGATTTCTCGCCCACCTCTCGTGAGGAATAGATTTCGTACCCTTTCTTCTCGAGACCTCCGCAGAGTTGGTCGGTTAGCTGGATGATGTGGTTCTCAATATTCCGGATTCCGACTTCAAGGAGGAGCCTCACGGAAGCTGCCATCCCGGCAATCCCCACGAGGTTCAACGAGCCGCATTCGAACTTGCAAGCGTCTTTCTTCGGAGCAAAACGGTACTCGAGGTATTCCTCCGCGTTTTCGACGGTATTCCAGCCCACCTCGGTCGGTTCCACTTCTTCGAGGACTCGTTCCTCCACGAAAAGAATGCCCGTACCCTGCGGTCCCAGGAGCCACTTATGAGAGGCGGCAGAGAGAGCTGAGATGCAGCATCCTTTAACATCAAGTTCCAGAGCGCCGACGCTCTGGATTCCGTCCACGAAGAAGAATATCCCTCTCTCCCGGCAGAATTCGCCGATCCTCCGAAGGTCGTGACGAAAACCGGTGCTGAACTCGACGGAGCTGAGGGCGATGACTCTCGTGTTGTCGTCTGTGGCTTCCTCAATGTCTTGAAAGGGGACGCGGCCCTCTGTGTTCTGCACGAACTTGAGGGATGCGCCGCCGGGTGAAAACCTCATCCAGGGATAGATATTTGTGGGGAACTCAATGTCCGTGGTCACCACATTGTCCACCGGGGAGAGGTTCAGGCCGTTGGCAATTGTGCTGATGCCCTCGGAAGTGTTTTTCACGAAGGCGATCTCTTGCGGTGAGCAATGGAGAAGGTCGGCGGCGAGCACGCGGGCTTCTCGAATTTGCCCAAGCCATCTTGCCCTGTTCGCCACAGCGTTGGCGCACAGATCGCTGAGGAAAGCGATCATTGCCTCCCTGGCGGGCTTGGTGATCGGGGATGTGGCGGCGTGATTGAGAAAGGTCCATTCGTCGCAGACCGCCATGAGTTCTCGATACTTGCGAACGTTTGCCCCGTCAATCATTTCGCCTATTCCGCCAGTTTAGCCCTGCCGCCCCCCTCTATCAGGTCGAAATGTTCCGAGAGGAGGCTGAACAACTGATTCTTCAGCATGAAGTAGAGGACTCCTGTGAAAATGAGGGAAAAAGCGAAAAAGGGCGCCGCGAGACCGAAGCTCTTTCCAAGGACCCCCAGGATCAGGCCAAATAGACCCGTTGCGTCGGCGATGGCAAACAGAATGGCGAACATAGCGTTGAATTGCGGCTCGAAGGGCTTTTTTTCCGGTTGCTGACCGCCTTCCGGCGCCTCTTGTTGGTCCTCCACGTACAGGAA
Source organism: bacterium (assembly GCA_013203085.1). Taxonomy (GTDB): domain Bacteria; phylum Auribacterota; class JABMQX01; order JABMQX01; family JABMQX01; genus JABMQX01. Next base: position 1,655 of record JABMQX010000333.1, read on the forward strand.
CCGGAAGGGCGGCCGCCCGATGTTCTTCTCGACAAGCACCTTATTGAGAACCGCTGCTGTCAGCGGGGAGATCAGAGAAAAAACCGCCAGGAAAATGGTGAGAACAATGGCGGGCGTCTCGCGGATCCAGGGACCCGGGCCCTCCAGCGAAGTCGTGAAGAGCACGGCGATGATGTACAAAAGCACCGGCAGAACTCCCATCAACAGCGCCAGCAGCGCCAGCGTCTTACGGCAGATAGCGTACGCCGGAAGAGTCATTATCCTCTCATAATGTCTCGTCCCTATCATAGCCATGAGGTCCACCTCTTCCATTTAGTTGTGATAAACCTGCTCAAATCGGTCAACGACCGCTTCCCATCCGTACTCCTTCCTGACTCTTTTTATACCTTTACCTTGTTCCGAGGCAACAAGTTTCGGATTGGCGATCAGTTTTTCCAGAACCTTCCCCAAGTCTTTGCTGTCCTTACTGGTGAAGGTGAACCCGAGGCCCCCCAGGGCTTCTCTGTTCGCCTCGATATCGCTTGCGACGACGCATCGCCCGTAGCTCAGCGCTTGCAGCAACGTATGGGGCAACCCTTCCGTCTCCGAGGGGAGAACGTAGAAGTAAGCGTTGGAGAAAAGCTCCGCCATCTCTTCGTCCGGAACGAAGCCCGTAAAAACGACGCCTCGCCCGGCGGATGCTTTGAGGCGACCGACATACCCCGGCTCGTAAAGAGCGTTTCCCGCGATAACCAGCTTCATGTCCGTCTCCAACCTGTTGTACGCATCTATCAGATAGTGCGCCCCTTTCTCCGGCACAAGCCGAGATAGAAAAAGAATGTACTTCCCTTCTCTTATACCATATTTTCGCGTCAAGCGGGTCGGTTTTGGCTCTGCGACATTCACGCCGGTTGGTATGTAAACAATCTTCTGGCTATGTCGCGACCGGGACTCGAAGTACCTCTTGAGCTCCCGTGAGATGACATGGGTCACGTCCGGAATTCTGATGGATGCCTCCTCTCCAAGCCGAAGCATCGCCCTGGCCCCACGCCCCCACTTTGCCCTTTGCCAATCGAGCGCATGCACCGAGACCACGATCTTCGCCCGTGTCGCCAACCGGGGAATAAACGCCGGCAGGAAGGCGCCGATTGTGTGGTAATGAAGCACATCGAAAGAGTCGAACACACAGTGGATTGACGAAAGGGTGCTGTGAACGATGGCGTCGAGGCGCTTCGTTGGAACAGTCGGCAGAATCTTGAGGTCCACCCCCTCGTATTTCCTTTGCCTGACTGCCTCCTTTTCCTCCTCAGAGAGAAAGCGAGCCCATTCCGTCAGAGCGTAAGGGCGACAATAGACCGTGACGCGGTGCCCCCTTCTGACTAACCGCGTGGAGATCTCCCGAACGAAGTTTTCCGGCCCGCCGATGGTAACGGGTATCCCTTTCTGTCCGATCATTGCCACCCGCATGATGGATTTCTCCTCCCACTGTCAGGCGTGGTTCTGGCGAGACGCTTCTACGACCCCTATCCTGCGCTTTTCCGCAGCGCGCCTCTTTCCCGGCTAATGCTCCACGGTCTCAACACGATGAGCGATTTTGTCATTCCCAGAAGTCTCTCCCTATAGATTTGCCCGTCGGGGAAAAGGCGTGCCAATTCGGTTTTGCCGAGCAACCTGACAGAGCTAACGGTCTTCTTGGCTTTTTCGATATCTTTCGCCGCCCAATGCCATCCGATCGTGAAATGCTTTAACAGCAACGCCTTCAAGCCCACCGGCAGGAATTGAAAGAACGGAAAAAGGAAATGCGGTTCTATTGGGAAATATAGATTCGGTGTCTGAATAAAATACGCGTTCCCCACCCGCCTGACTTCCTCAGCGAAGCTCTTCCGATCGCCGAAGTCTCCTACGTGTTCGATGACGGAATTGGAGAAGACGGCGTCGAACTCGCCGTCGTGAAACTCCTTCATATCCCTCCCATCACCCACAGCCGTCGTAACGTGAGGATAATGGCTTTCCATCCTGAAGAGATTGAGCAACGTCAGTTCGATGTCCTCGCTTTCCGCAAGGAACCCCATTCTTTTCCAGAAATCGAGCGTGCCTCCCACGTCGAGAATCCTGAAAGGCTTCTTATGAACGGCTGACATCAATTCCTTGAAAAACTGGAATCGCCTTCTTCTAAGTTTCGAGGCAAGGCTATCCCGGCTTGTGTTGTCAGCAAGCCGCCTCAGCAAATTCATCATCGGGAATATGTCTGCCATCTTTTACTCCCCCGGCGCTGATTCCGCACCCGGCCCCCACGCCTCACTCAGCGGTTTTTATCGTTGAGAGTGTGCCGCACGGCGTCAAGGAGGTTTTCGGCAACGAAATCAGGGGTATCGGGCCGGCCCGGGCGGGTATTCTCCGTTTCAGGCAAGAAACCGCTATTCACGAAGATCGTCCGGCAGCCCATTGCATTGCCCGCTTCCATATCCGTCAGCTTATCCCCGATCAGCCATGCCCTTCCGAGGTCCACGCCAGACTTCCGAGCAACCTGCCTCAGAAGTCCCGTTTTCGGCTTGCGGCAGTCACAGTTCTCTTCCGGTCGGTGAGTGCAATACTGAACGCTTTCGATCTCTCCCCCCTCACGGCGGATAGCCCGGAGCATTCGACCGGTGATCGCATCGAGGTCTTTCTCTGTCATAAGCCCTCTCCCGACCGCCGACTGGTTGGAAACGATATGAACGTGGTAGCCCCGCTCCTTCAGAATCCTGAGCGCCGCCTTCGACCCCGGCAGGAACCTGAATTGCTCCCAGCTCAGAATATAGCCCTGTCTGTCGGCGTTTATCACTCCGTCCCTGTCCAGGAGCACTACGCGGTCGTTATCGGCGGGAAAGGCATCGTGTTTTCTATCTGGAGACGCTTTTGCCATCTCGCTGTCCTTCATAGAAAGGAAACAGGTGTGTTACTTCGTCATCCTTCCGAAAGAGCCTCAGGGTGTCCTTCAAGGTATTCCTCAAAAACCTTGAGGCGTTCCGGCGTTCCAATATCATAATACCTTTCGTGGATAACGAAAGCGGCGATTTTTCTACGGGAGACCAGCTCAGGGAAAACCTCTTCTTCGAGGGACACCGGAACGCCCCCCCGAACGCCCTCGAAAACGCTCTTTTTCATCACTGCCAGGCCAGCGTTGACGTACTGCATTTCCTCACATCTCTTTTTGGAGTAACCGACGACCACCCTTTCGTCATTGACGGCGGTGTCGTTGGGAGCGATCTTATCGCGGTTGCTGTAAACGACGAGCAGACAATCGAATCTCTCCCTGATTCCCTCCCAATGGGAGAGTATTCTCTCGTAGGAGATAGGAAGATAGGTGTCGCCATTGATCAGGAGGAACTCCTCGTCGAGGAGGGCTTCCGCGTTTCTCACAGCTCCCGCGGTGCCCAAAGGCTCCTTTTCAACGGAGAGCCTCAACCGAACGCCCTGCGGAACACATAAGTTGACTTTTCGAGCGATCACCTCCCACAGGTGTGCGGCACAAATGACCATATCCTTTATGTCATTGCGCGCCAGCCACCGGATCAGGTGCCAGAGGAACTCCGTTCCCCGCACCTTCACCATCACCTTCGGGATTTTCTCGGTCAGCGGTCGCAGCCTCGTTCCGAGGCCTCCCGCGAGAATCACTGCTTGCATCGGCATCGCTGCTGTTGGGTATCTGCGACAATGAGCCGTTCGGCTCCGGGCGAGCTTCGCCATACGACTCGCCCACTCTTTATCCTATTTCATACAGCTCCTTTTCCGAAAGAACCTCCCGCACCGCGGTTCTGACAGCTTCCTCGGAACTCATCTTTGCCCGCCAGCCCAGTCGTGCAAGGCGGTCGCCGCTGAGACGCACACGCGTGACATCCCCTTTCCATCCCCCTTCCCCGCCAGTGTACTCGAAGGCGACGTCTCTCAGGCCCATTTCCTCCACCATGATTTGGGCTATCCGCTCGACACTTACGGCGTCGGAAGAAGTGAGGTTGAAGATGTTGACCCTTTCATCCGAATTCCTCAGTCCCCACAGCATCCCTTCGACACATTCGCTGACGTGCAGGTACGGTTTCGTTTGCTTGCCGTCGCCGAGGATTTCCAGCCTGCCGGGGTCCCTCCGCAGTTTGTGGATGAAATCGAGCAATACTCCGTGGGTGAGACCTTTCCCAACGATGTTCGCGAACCTGAAAATCCAGCCTTTCATATCGAACATGTGGCAGAATCCGCTGATCAGGCTTTCCGCCCCCAGCTTCCCCGAACCGTAGAAGGAAATGGGGGTCAGGGGACCGAAATCCTCCGTCAGCTCTTCCCCCTGGGCGTCGCCGTAGATGACCGAGCTGGAGGTGAAAACGATCTTCCCCGCGGAATTATCGTTCATCGCTTGCAGGACGTTGAAAGTCGCCATGATGCCCTGTTCCAGTTCCAGCTTTGGATTTTTCACGCCTGCTCGAATATCCGAATTTGCCGATAGGTGGAAAACGACGTCTGCTTTGCCCATCCCTTCGGTGAGGGACCTCCTGTTGAGCACATCGTCCACGATGAATTTGAAGCGGGGATTTCCCATGAAAGGCGCTACATGCTCCCTCTTGCCCCTGGAGAGATTGTCGTAAGCAACAACCTCGCCGCCTTCGGAAAGCAGCTTCTCCACGAGCTGCCTTCCCACAAAACCTGCTCCACCAGTCACAAAGTATCGCATGAGGTCCTCTCGTCGTTTATCTCAGAAAGCTTCTCTTGCCGAGTGTGCGAAGCGCCTTGGATAGGAGAATCCATCTCCCCACCGAAATGGGATGCTGCTGCATAGCCGTGCGTGCCGTGCACACCATCCAGCATCCCCCCTTACACCGAGCAACCCTTTCCCGGGCGGAAGCCGCTCGCTCGCTGGTCCAGAGAGTCGCAAAATCATCTTTTGCGAGATTCCCCATGACTTCCGGCAACACGTTGCAGCAGTACACATCCCCCGTCGGGTCGAGAAAGAAAAAGTCGCTCCCGGCGCCGCATTTCAGGGGCCTTTTCTTGTTCGCCGCGAACTCGTAGAGACCGCGAGCGAAATAAGCCCTCGCCCAGCGCTTCGGATGCCTCCCCTTCAACTGCGTAGAGATCAGGGCGTCAAACTGACGTTTCAGCTCCGAGAAATCCTCGATGCTCGTATTCGCGTCGGTCTGGAAATAGTGCTCGGAATTTTGAGCCACGGCACACGTGAGCTCGATTTTCTTCTGCCGGGTCAGGCGAAGGACTCGCTCGAGGTGCGAGAGGTTCCGCGAGGTCGCTGTGAAAGCGAGCCGGAGGTTGCGAACCCCTTCCATTTTCAATAGGTCGAGCGTTTCCATCGCTTTGTCGAAAGCCCCTTTGACACCCCGCATCGCATCGTGCATCTTCCCGACGCCGTCAACGGAGATGCCCACGCCAATCTTCGGGTCATGCTTCAAGATTTCCCTCAGCATGAGGCTGATTTTCTTCGGCTGGAGTCCGTTTGTGGATATGATGATTTTGGAGGCAGGGCAAGCGGACTTGACGTGATAGACGATCTCCGGCAAGTCCTCCCGAAGAGTTGGCTCTCCGCCTGTCAGATTGATCGTCTTGAGAGAGGAGGGGAGTTTCCCGAAAACCTCCGGGCGCGCCTGTTCCGTGCTCGGGCTTTTCCATATATTGCACATCACGCAGCGAGCGTCGCAATCGTAGGTTACGGCTACCGCCGCGTCGGTGGGCATAGCATTCGCCATTTCTAAACTCGCTTTCTTCGATCCAGTGCCAAAGATTTCCTTCTTGGCAACAGGATGCCGATTCGAAGTCGTTTGATCTTATCAAGGATCCCGTCCCAATTGAAGTTTTTTACGCCAGTGGCTGCGTTTCAGTGGCAAGGAGAGGAGGGAAAAAGAGCTTAACGCGAAAGCGCAATGGCGCAGAGACACCCCGTAACGCTGGCATTTTGTCCCGCCGTTGGCGGGATCTCGGGGGACTCCCCTGCCCCCGCCGAGGGCGCCGCTTCTGAGTCAGACTCCTCTTGAGGTGGAGGCTTCTGTTCGATCAGTTCTTCCAGTCGCTCCAGATTGTCCTGAAAAATGGGATTGTGCGGATCGAGTTGGAGGGCTTTCAGAAGTGCGTCGCGCGCGTCCCTGTACCGCCCAGCACCGACGTATGCCCCGGCGAGGGTGCTCCAGGACGCCGGGTCCTTTGGATTGAGGTCAGCCAGTTTCTTCAAAAGGGGAATCGCTTTGTCATCCCGTCCTGTCCGTAGATACGCTCCCACAAGCTTCCTCCAATTCTCCGTGACCCCGGGGACTCGTCTCATGTACTCCTCGAGGAAAGGGATGGCTTCCTCGTCGCTGCCTGCGACGGCGAAAGCGTGGGCGACTTCCCCCAGGACGATTGGGTCGCCCGGCGCCAGCTCCACAGCCTGGCTCAACTCTCCGAGTCCCTCGTCAATGAGGTCGGGGTCGCCTTGCTCTTCGCCCTTGTCCATGAGGAAGTGTCCCAGGCCAATTCTCGTCCAGGGCGACCGAGGGAAAATCGTCGCCCAGCGACGGAAATCCCGCAGCGCCTCGTCAAGGTGCTCCTCCTTCCGATAGCGGCGGAAAGCAAGAATGGTCAGCCGCCTCAGATACCAGGAGAGATCGGCATCCTCCCTGCCAAACGCCAGAACTTTCTCCAGATGCTTCAATCCCTCGACCAGCTTTCTCTCCTTCAAGCAGCGAACTGTCTCCAGGTACAGCCGGCGAATCGCCACAGCGGCGCGAATGGTTTTCTCTTCGGAATCGGTTGCCCCGACGACCTTCGGAAAACCATCCCCCACTGCCATCGCCAGGGCACCGACATTGATCGGGGGCAACTTCCTGCCGATAGCTTCGTTCTCCGCGAACGCTAAAGGACTATTGTCCTCGGTCGCCACCGGTGAATCCCCCGCGAAACGCCGAACGTCATCCTCGTCGAGGATAAGGTTCTTCAGAATGGCGGGAACGCTCTCAAGGTGAACCTCCCGCAGTTGCGCGGAGGTTCTCTTATCCCTCTGAAGAAGCTCGTTTATCCTCTCAACGTCAATGACAAGAGGCTGGAGCGTCCCCAGCATGACGGTGTAGCCCCTCGCAAACCAAAGGGAGGTGTGTGGGAAAACATCTTGAAACGTCCGCAAGATTATCCTCAGGTGTGAAGTGGGCAGGGCGTGAAGCGGAACCCACTGGCAGATCACCCCGTCCTCCCGCAAGAGTTCGCGGCAGGCTGCGTAGAACTCTCGCGTGTAGAGGACCCAGCTTTCGGCTGCCGCCGGGTGCGTCGCGTCCGAGGCTATCACATCGTACATGCGGTCAGTCGTCTTCACGTAGTTGTTGGCGTCGCCTACGATAAGTCGAAGCCGCTCATCCCCCAGAACGTAGTCGTTCTCCTCTCCAAAATGCTTCGCAGCCTCGAAGACCGAGGGGCATATCTCAACCGCGTCCACCCGCTCGACCGGATGGGTGAGGATAGCCCCCGTGGTTATGCCGCCGCCAAACGCCGTCACCAGGACTTCCTTCGGCTGCGGGTGAATGAAGAACGGCAGATGCCCGAGAAGACGAAAAGCCTGAAGCGCGTCCAGATCGGTAGGCACTTGGGAAGCGCCGTCTATCTCCATCATTTTGAAATTCTGTTCCGCGTCGAGGAAGACGGCGACCGTCCCCGCCGCGCCTTCCTGATAGAAGATGAGCTTGCCTCTTTTCCTTTCACCGCTATCAGTTGATATCGCGATGTCAATTCGGGCCGGCAGCGAAAGCACAAGGCAGCCGAAAACGGCAACAACACAAGCCGCCGTGAGAGCCTTTTTCCTCGGCGAGAGTAACGGCGAAAGACGCAGAAACAAAAACCCGATAGCCAGATTCGCCGCAGCGGTCAGGATGAAGGCGGCGGTAATTCCGAAAATCGGGATCAAAACAAAAACCGCCGCCACAGAGCCAAATATGGCGCCGACGGTATTGCTTCCATAAGCCCGCCCGACATCGCTGCCGAGGTCCCTGTATTCTCCCGCGTAGATAGCGATGACAACCGGAAAAGACATCCCGAACAGAATCGCCGGCGGCAGAAGCGAAATCGAGGCGATGGCGTACCGCACAAGCGTGTAGGGGAAGTAACTCCAGGAAGGAAAAAGGGCTTTCAACCACTGGAATAGAGGATAAAAGGATTGTGTCAGAACGATCCCTACGAGAGCGAAAATGCCGATAAGAACCTCGATGATTGCCGCTTTGACGAACAGGTCCTTTCCGCGGTCGAAAAACCTCGAGAAGAAGTAAGAGCCCAGCGAGAGTCCCACCAGGAAGGTCGAAAGCATGATGGTGAAGGAGTACGTTGTGTTGCCGACGATGAAAACGAGGACGCGAGTCCAGAGGACTTCGTAACAAAGAGCCGTGAATCCGGATATGGCGAAGGCCGCCAGCACTGCTCGGCGTCTCCACCGAGAGAGGCTTCTCTGCGAGGTTTTCGGCGGGGAGGGGCTGGACGAAGGCGTGCTTGCCCTGCCGATGGAAAGTGCTATGGCAGCCGCTCCCACTGCTACGTTCAGCGCTACTGCCACCAGATTAGTGCCCCGCACTCCGAAGGCCCTAATTAGGACGAATCCAGCCAGAGCTGTTCCGAGAACGGCGCCGCCGGTGTTCACCGAGTACAGCCGCCCGATCCCTTTTCCGACGGAGAGGCGGCTTCGGAGATAGAATTTGCTCAGCAGAGGAAACGTGCCCCCCATCAGAAAAGTTGGGAACAGGAGCAGACAGAAGGCGCCGGCGAATTTCACGCCGGTCATTGAAAGATAATGGCCTCCAATCGAGGGATAGAGAACACGTTGCAGCGAAACAAGACCCCGGCATGCTATAGGAAAGAAGAGAGCGAAAGCAGCGATCAGAAGCTCGAACAAACCGTATGCCCGAAGGAGGTTCTTCCACCGATCAGCCCAGCGACCGACAACAATCGAACCCAGAAAAAGCCCCCCCATGAACGACGAAAGAACCGCTGCCGTGGCGTAGATGGACCCTCCCATCGCAACGGACAGCATCCTCCGCCACAACACCTCATAAGCCAATCCGGTCAAGCCGGTCAGGGCAAAAAGAAGCAGAACGAGGAAGTTCAGTCTGGGCTTGGACAACTCACAAATCCTTGCTGTGCTCGCGCAGTTGACTCCGGCTGAGCCGACTTTGTCTGGGGAACATGGCTAACAATAGAACCGGGTCGTGTTTCTTATCGAAGTTTCGCTTCTTTCTTGAGGCGATGTCCCGCGTATTTTTCTCCAATCGTCCGTTAACCACACCTGAACTGTCAAGACGTTTCAACCTCCGGAAGCACATCTTGAATCGAATCGAAGGCAACACCGAGCAGGCGGTTGAGTTGCGTTTCGCTGATGCAATAGGGCGGGATGAAGTAAATGACGTCGCCGAGGGGGCGGAGGAGGACGCCTTTCTTTCGGGCGAGATAGCACACTTTTGCGCCCACTCTCTTTTCGCAAGGGAAAGGCTCCTTGGTCACTTTGTCTCGGACAAGCTCAATCGCCCCGATGAATCCGCATTGGCGAACGTCGCCCACGAGAGGCAACTGCCGGAACTCTTCGAGTCCCTTGCCCAGAAGCTCGCTTTTCCGCGGGAGGTCGCTCAGGACGTTGCGTTTTTCAAAAAGGTCGAGGGACGCGAGAGCTGCCGCGCAGGCGAGCTGATTTCCAGTATAGGAGTGGCCATGGAAAAAGGTTTTGCTTTCGGCGTAATCTCCGAGGAACGCTTGAAAAACTTTCTCGGTGGTGAGGGTGGCGGCAAGGGGCAGATACCCGCCGGACAACCCTTTCGCCACAGCCATCAAATCGGGCGTGACGTTCTCGTGCTCGCAGGCGAACATTTTTCCCGTGCGGCCGAATCCGGTCGCCACCTCGTCGGCGATAAGCAGCGCGCCGTGTTCGTCGCATAGCCGCCTCGCCTCCGTGAGGTATCCCTCCGGATGAACGATGAATCCCCCGGCGCACTGAACCATTGGCTCAAGAATCAGCGCCATGATCCCGCCTTCGTTCTCGGCGAAAGTCTTTCTCAGGGCCGCAAGGCATTCCTTTTCACAGCTCGATTTTTCCCTTCCGAACCGGCAGCGATAGCAATAGGGCGCGGGCATACGCAGCGACTCGAACAGGAGCGGCTCGAAGGTTTTGTGAAAAAGGTCAATTCCACCGACCGAAACAGCCCCAATCGTATCCCCGTGATAGCCCAGCTCCACGGAAACGAATTTCCGCCGGGCGGTCTTTTCTCCCTCGATGTGCCGCCAGTACTGAAACGCCATTTTGAGCGCGACCTCGACGGCGGTTGAGCCGTTGTC
>JABMQX010000334.1 GCA_013203085.1 bacterium
CGCCTCCTCGTCTCCGCCCAGGGAGGCGAGGTCAACGTTACAGAGGACAACATCGAAGTCAAGGGCGCCAACGCGGCAACACTTATTTTGGCGGGCGCCACCAATTACGTGAACTTCAGGGATGTCAGCGCGGACCCTGCCGAGCGCTGCGAAAAGGTGATGAACGCTGTAAGGGGAAAAAGCTACGACGCTCTCCGCAAGGCCCATGTGAGCGACCATGAGCGCTTGTTTCGCCGGGTGTCGCTTGACTTGGGCGCCACCGAAAAAGCCAAGTTGCCGACCGATGAGCGAATCAAAACCTTCGCCGAAGGGAACGACCCACAGTTGGCGTCTCTCTATTTCCAGTACGGCCGTTACCTGATGATTGCCAGCTCCCGCCCGGGCTCCCAGCCTGCTAACCTTCAGGGCATCTGGAACGAAAGCTTGCGACCGCCGTGGGAGAGCAAATGGACCGTCAACATCAACACCGAGATGAACTACTGGCCCGCTGAAGTGTGCAACCTTGCCGAGTGTCACCAACCGCTGTTCGGCATGCTCGACGAAGTGATGATCTCCGGCCGCAAGACCGCTAAGGCTCATTACAACTGCCGCGGTTGGGTCCTCCACCACAACACCGACCTATGGCGCGGCACGGCGCCGATCAACCACAGCAACCACGGCATCTGGCCGACCGGCGGGGCGTGGCTCTGCCAGCATCTCTGGGATCACTACGAGTTCGGCGGCGACAAAAAGTTCCTCGCCCAACGAGCGTACCCCATAATGAAAGAGGCGTCGCTGTTCTTCGCCGATTACCTCGTGGAAGACCCCCGCAACGACAGGGGTTGGTTGATCAGCACCCCCAGCAACTCGCCCGAGCAAGGCGGATTGGTTGCCGGGCCAACGATGGACCATCAGATCATCCGCAACCTCTTCGCCAATACGATAGAAGCCAGCAGGATACTGGGCGTGGACGAGGACCTCCGCAAAACGCTGACCGAGAAGCGCGCGAAAATCGCTCCAAATCAGATTGGCCGACACGGCCAGTTACAGGAGTGGTTGGAAGACAAAGACCATCCGAACAACCATCATCGGCATATCTCGCATCTCTGGGGCGTGCATCCGGGCAATGAGATCACACCCCGTGGCACGCCTGAGCTCAACGCGGCCGCCAAGAAATCCCTCGAATTCCGGGGCGACGGCGGCACAGGTTGGAGCAAGGCATGGAAAGTGAACTTCTGGGCACGTTTCGAAGACGGCGATCACAGCTATAAGATGCTCGCTGGGCTAATCTCCGGCAGCTCCTATCCCAACATGTTCGACGCCCACCCGCCGTTCCAGATTGACGGCAACTTCGGCGGCACCTCCGGAATCGCCGAGATGCTCCTTCAGAGCCACGCCGGGGAGGTCCATCTTTTACCTGCGCTCCCGAGCATTTGGCGAAAGGGGAGCGTGAAGGGCCTTCGCGCTCGCGGCGGATTCGAGATAGACCTCGCCTGGAAGGAGGGCAGGTTGGCCGGCGCCACAATTCGTTCGCGACTGGGCGGTGCATGCCGAGTCCGCGCCGACGCTCCCCTGAAGGTGAAATGTGGGGGTCGGGTCGTGAACACAGAACGTCCAGAGGCTGGAGTAACCATATTTCACACTGCCCCTGGCACGTCCTACATCGTTACCCCATCTCGCCAATGAGCACAGCGGGCCGGGGCAACTGCCCGGCGATTGTATCAGTGGGGTTTGTGGGGCGCGGGGCTGGCGTCATTACACTGGGTGAGGCTGAGGCGATTCCATCACGAAGCTCGCCGTCCCAAACAATAGCTGAAAAAGCCGATTCGTTCCAACTCAGCACCCAACCGCTTCCGCTGATCGTCCGAAAGGGTACGCAAGGGGAGGCGAACGGGACCGCAATCAACGCCGATCGTTCCCATCACGCACTTGCCCGCTGGAAGGCCGCCGAATTCTTCTAACACCTTGACCAATTCCATGGCACGGGTTTGCTCTTTCTGCGCGGTAACCATGTCGCCGGTATCGTAGGCGTTGATAATGCTCTTATAGAGGGGCGCTGCGAAGTTGTATGTGCTGCCTATCGCCCCCCTTGCACCGAGAGCCAACGCCGATAGTAAAATCTCATCGCGGCCGAAGAGTATGTCAAACTTCCCGCCCTCGAAAGCCAGGCATCGCCGAAAATCCACGAGGTCATCATAAGTGAACTTGACGCCTGCAAGGGTCGGGATTCTCTCCGCCGCCTCCCGGAGGAATTCGAGCATTGGGACCACCACGCCGGTCAACGCAGGGATGTGATAGTAATAGAAAGGCAACTCTGGCGCCGCTGCGGCAATTTCGGCACAGAATAGAACGAGGTCCTTTATGCCGGCGGGTTTGAAGAAGCAAGGCGCCATCGTGGCTATCGCGTGGACGCCGATTTTCTGGGCATGCGCCGCGAGCACTTTGCTGTCGGTGAGGCAAAGGTGCCCCACATTGACGATGACAGGAAAATCTCCTCCGGCGACTGCCTGCCAGCGTTCAGCGATATTGAGTCGCTCGGAGAGAGTAAGGGACATACCCTCCCCCGTCGTGCCGCTGATGAACACGCCCCTCACACCACCACCCGACAGCAATTCCGCTTGCTTCTCAATTCTATCGAGCCGAATGCTGCCGTCGGCGCGCATCGGCGTGTGCGGCGCCGCAATCAAGCCTGTCAGGTGTCGTTTCATCGCACGCCTTCCAACGAATTGTGTGGTTCTGCTTCTTTCAGAGTTTTTCAGTTAATACCGTCAAACCCGAATGCCGAGCACTTTTTGCTCCCAGGGTCATCTGCCTTGACGCTTTCAATCCCGCTATCACCCGCTGAAGCCAAAGGCGTAAAGCATAGCTGACTTCAGTTCGAACCGCAGCCGGATTCTCTTGCCTGTTAGGGTGGAAAAGTCTCCCCGGCTCGCCCAGCGAACGGTGCGGTCCGTCACGTCACTGGTGATGGCTTGGCAGTCGCCCAATCCAAAGCCCTCCACATCGAGAATGCCCACTCGCAGCGAACCTCCCTCAGCATCGGCGCTGACGCGCAGATTCTTGCCGGTGCATAGGATCGGTTTCGTGACGATCGTGCCCGGCTCCGCTTCCGCAAGCGGCCTGTACCCGGCAAAACCATCCGGTCGGAGCGCAGCCAGGGCGAGGAATCCGTCGCGAAAACCGAAGTGCAGGCCATTGGATGCGCCGTAGTAAAGCCGAACCTCGTCTTTGTGAAACACAGGGCATGCCGCAGCATAGACACATCCCCAATCGTAGTCGCCCTTGCGCCGCGAGTTCGGGATCAGCGGCGTGCCGGGGGCGATGCGGCGCCAGTGAATCGTGTCGGGGCTCCAGGCGAGCTCACAGTGCGTTCGATCAATCGGACGGGCTCGGTAAATCATGAGCAGGCCGAGATGAACCCCCGCATAGCGAAACACCGTCATGGCATAGGTTTGTTCCTCCGGCCTCAACCCTTCCAGAACAACCTCCGCCTCTGTCCAATGGAGAAAATCCTTGCTCTCGGTCCGGCCGACCTGCCGGACTCGCTTTTCCCGGTTCCACAGGCGAGTGATCCCAACGTACCGTTTCAGCTCCGGAACCCAGAAAGCGTTGTTATGAGTGTCGCCCGCGGCGTTGACTTGTGGGCACGGCACGGGCTTGCCCCATCGTATCCCGTCGGGCGAAAACGCCACCGAGACTGTCCTTCCGTACTTGCAGAACATCTTGTACCGCTTCGCCGGGTCGGGCTCCCGTGAATCTTTGAACACACCAGCCCCATGAGGGCCCACAGACACGATGTTGCTGTCGAATCCGTCGTAGCGGTGTACACCAAGTTCAGGTTTTTCCCATGCGACACCGTCCTTTGACACCGCGTAGCAAACTCCCATCACCCTGTCTCGCGGCCTGTAGGGCGTCGTCCGTCGCTTCTCTGGGGGCACTTCGGTAATCCCCTTATCGCGGATAAACGGGCTGTACCAACATTTGTAAATCCGATCCTCCCGGTCGTAAATCACGTTGGGATAGAGATTGTCGAACCGAACCTCCCAGGGTTTGTCTTCTTTGAAAAGTGGATTGGTTGAGTGCTTCACGATCTTGCCCACAACCAATTTGACGTTTTCTACACTCTCGACGACGCGGGAGTCGAGCAACAGGTATTTCGGGCGGGGAGCGGTGACTCCGCCAGAACGGCTTTCGGAAAAGCCGCTCGCAACGGGACTGTCTTTTTCCTTCAGCGGGTCGGTCTCATTTGTGAGCCACGCAAGGCTGAACCGCGTAAAGGCAATCGCTTCGTAAGGGTGCTTGTCGCCCCGCTCATATAGACAACCGATGCTTCTATCCGGCAAGACAGTAAGGCATGAATAGGCGGAGGGTCCGGCGTGGAGAAGCTTCGCAACCGGCCAGGTCCGCCCGTCATCATAGCTAAGCCGCACAGTCATCTTGATTCGCTGCCTGCTGTCAGCCGGGTTGGAAAACAGCACGGTTGGCTTTCCGGCAGCGTCCGAGGGATTATACCGCAGCAGGCTCGCCTGGCAGCGGGGACTGATCAGCG
>JABMQX010000031.1 GCA_013203085.1 bacterium
GCTGCAGGATTGCCCCCACCACCCGACGGCGGAGGTCTTCCTGCGCTTCCGGAGAAAGTGAACGTGCATCTTTTGTAATCATACATATAATAATACATGAAACTCATCTCCATGTCAATTATATAATGCTCCCATTAATATGTGTCTTAGGTGGTTTCACCATACGGAACGGGGAGAATCACCGGGGGGGCGGGATTTGTGGTGGAACAGGGGACAATCAAACTCGCGCCACGATCCAAAAAACCGAATTACTATGAACTCAGCAGACCAGGGCGGAGGGCTGGCCTACTGCCGTGGTATTGTCGAAGGCAACGTAATTAACCGGAACACGGCCCCTCAGGGCGCGCTATATGATTGCGACGGCACGATTCAGAACAACACGATTTCCGACAACGCGGCTGAAGAGGACGGCTACGCCCTGGTTAGCTGCAACGGGATAATCCGCAACTGCATCATCTGGGGGAACGGGAATGACAGTCAGCTTTCGGACTCCAGCATGCCCATGTTCTCATGCATCCAGTCTTGGAGCCATGGCGGAAATGGAAACACGAGCCAGTATCCTTACTTTGTAGATGCCGCCAATGAGGATTATTATCTCAAAAGCTGGTTTCCTTGCATAGATGCGGGCGATCCGGCTTCCTCTTTCTCCAATGAACCTGAGCCGAACGGAGGTCGCGTCAATATGGGGGTGTATGGCAACACGCCTGAGGCAGCGTCCAAGTCCTCCGACTCCGACGAAGACGGACTGCCTGATGACTGGGAGATAGAGTTCTTCGAAGACCTCGCGGAGTCTGGAGACGACGATCCGGACGGCGATTTCATACCCAATGTCCAGGAGTACTATGAGGGCTTGGACCCAAAAGCCCGGCTGGTTTTCTGGTATGTGGACGTGTCGGTGTCGCCTCCCGGTGACGGAACCTCGTGGGAGAATGCTTTCATAAGTATCCAGGATGGGATTGACGCGGCGAGCGATGGGCACGAGGTCATCGTCGCTGAAGGGACCTACTTGGAGAACATCCAATTCAAAGGCAAGAACATGCTGCTACGCGGCACCAATCCATTCAAGGTGGCCGTCGTCGCCAACACAATCATTGATGGGCAAGGCTCCGGCTCCGTCGTAACTTTTGCCGGAACGGAGGAAGAAAGATGCATCATATCAGGGTTCACAATTCGGAATGGAGAAGCTGAGAGGGGCGGGGGCATTTGCGGTACGACCGAGGACAAGCGCACTAACGCGACGATCCAAAACAACGTGATCACTGCGAACTCAGCTGGGGACGGTGGCGGTTTGTGGGGTTGCAGTGGCACGATCCGGAACAACATCATTTCCGCAAACGCCGCTTCAGGAAACGGCGGAGGGCTGGCCTTGTGTGACGGCTTGATCACGAATAATGACATCGTAGCCAATTCGGCAGGCACAAGCGGCGGTGGTCTTTGCGGGTGTGCCGGGACAATCACCAATTCCATCATTTGGGGAAATATGGCTCGAAAATATTCTCAGTTAGATTCCATGATCACAATCACCCCGACAAACTCGTGTATCGAGGGCTTGTCGGATGTCACTCATCGAAACATTAGCGAGGATCCTTTGTTCGTGAATGCCGAGAAAGGCAATTACCACCTGCAGGCTGGATCGCCTTGCATTGACACTGGTACGGATGATGTAGTCGATCTACCTCCGACCGATATGGATGGGGAACGCAGGCCGTCTGGCCCGCAAGTCGATATCGGCGCTGATGAGTACATCGACACGGACCAAGATGATTTGGCGGACTATTGGGAGATCAAACACTTTGGAATGCTTCAGCTCGGGCCGGCAGATGATTCCGACGGCGACGGTCTTGCTAACCTTTCTGAGTGGCAAAACAATACGCATCCCGGCGACCCTGATACGGACGATGACGGTTTGCACGATGGTTCAGAGGTTCTTGACGCGGGTACCGATCCACTAAGGGAAGACACCGACGGCGATGGTATGCCGGATGGTTGGGAAGTGGAACACCACCTTGACCCGCTCAACGGAGATGCGAGCGATGACCCCGACACCGACGGTCTCAGCAATCTGCAGGAGTATCTCAACTCCACCGATCCTTTAGATGACGACACGGACGATGATAGCAAAAGTGATGGCGAGGAGTTGTTCGCCGGAACCAATCCGCTCGAGCCAGAATCTCTGTTTCGAATTGCCGATGTGAGCTACACGGAGGCCGGCACCCGACTGGTGTGGTCCGTCATTCCTGGGAAAAGATATCGGGTCTATTTCAGCACCGACCTAAGGAACTGGTCATCCGTCGGGAAACTCCGCATGGCATCCGGCGATGACACGACACTTTTATTCCTTGATCAAGTGGCCACAGACAGGGCGAAGTGCTTTTATAAGGTCGAGGTTCTCCCCTGAAACGCAGAAGGAATACGTCCTTGTATTGAAAACGTCGGACAACCTGCTTTTCGTGAGCCGTGTCACGCCTGCCCCTTGCCTGCCATTACAGGTAGAGCTGTTGCGTGACGAGAATGCACGGTCCTTGCTTTGAGCTTACTGGGTTGCCGCAAGATGTGAATACAAAGTTTGCGCGAAATCGCGGACGGATGTCTGCTCGTTCAGGGAGAGGCTTGCTGCCATTGCGGAGTTGATGGGGTGGGTCCGGTTCTCGCGCTTCGCCACACGTAGCAACATTTTTCAGGCACCATCTCCTCAGGCCAGAGCGAGAGCTTGTTCCATTGTCGAGGGAATGACTTCTAGCGTAGACAGGCCGCTGCCCGTTGTCTGGGGGGAACCTGCCGGAGCCACTTGGCCTTAACCGAGATTGCTGGGCGCTTATGTCGCCCTCGACTTACCTTCTCGTGGTTCCGAAGACCTTCTGAAACCCCTCTCTACAAGAGTCGCACAACTTCGTTGATTTCGCGTCGTGCTCCGCAAGGCTGTTGGGGTAAGCTCGCGCGCATCTCGGATCGGAGCAGCGCGGGACGCCAAATATGAATCCCGCTGTTGACAGGGCCTGTTTCAAGGCCCTCGAAACAAGCCTTTGGCGATTCGGAGTCTCACGGTTGAAGTCTGCAGTAAACCGGTGGTATGACATCACGCCATAACCGGAACTGCTGCCTACTCCGAAGATGAAATTGTTGTCATGCCAGAATAGGTCAACGTTGGCGACACCCATATAGCCTATTTTCGGCCTCTTGTAAGGCCGAACACGGTCTTTGAGCCCCTTGCGGAGGTCGTCAATATCCCACTGCTCGTCGGCTCCTTCGGCTTGTTGCAGCGCTACATTCAGACGGCTGAGGGCGTCGGCTCCACGTGACCTTTCTGTCAACTTGCGAACTGCATTCAGCACTACCCGATCATCTCTTAGCTTTCCTTCGTCAACCTCCATCTCTGTTACAACCTCCTGCACTTCTGCCGAACGCAGATTTGCCAACAACCCCTCTCGAAACCGGTCTGTGATACGCTTCAAGCGATCCCGTTTGTGCCC
>JABMQX010000335.1 GCA_013203085.1 bacterium
CCAAATCCCCCAGTCCGCGCGGGAACACATCTCAGGTTTTGCCTCCGCAAATGCGAGAGTCTCTCGCAAAGGACACGTTGCACAAACGTAAGGTCGGCTCTTTCCTGAAAACATTGCTTTCCTGGCGCTCCTACGCGAACGACCTCGAAGACACCATGAGATTACGATTGGAGTGAAGGAAATGAATAATAAGCCTATCCAAGTCCTGTTGGTGGAGGACAATCCTGCGGACGCCCATCTTATGCAAACGATGCTGGCGGAAGCGAAGGATGTTCTCATCAATCTGGAGTTGGCCGACAGGCTCTCCACAGGGCTGGAGCGCTTGTCCCAGGACGGCATTGACCTGGTTCTGTTGGACCTCTCCTTGCCGGACAGCCAGGGCCTCGACACATTTTCTACCGTACACGCGAAAGCGCCGCGAGTGCCGATTATTGTCCTGTCCGGTCTCGAGGACGAGGAACTTGCAGTTACGGCGGCAAGAAGAGGTGCCCAAGATTATCTCGTCAAGGGCCGGGTGGATAGTAAGCTGCTGGTACGGGCCATTCGCTACGCCATCGAGCGAAAGCAGACAGAGGAGGCTTTGCGGCATGAAAAGCACCTGCTGCGCACGCTAATGGATGGTCTTCCCGACAGTATTTACTTCAAAGATTCGGAGAGCCGCTTTGTCAGGATGAACGAGGCTTTGGCGCACCGCCTCGGGCTGGAAGATCCCGCTGGAGCGGTGGGCAGAACGGATTTTGACTTTTTCGCCAAAGAGCACGCGGAGCCCGCATTCGTCGATGAACAGGAAGTGATGAGGTCCGGGGAGCCTTTGGTGCACAAGGAGGAAAAGGAAACGTGGCCGGATGGCCGGGAGGCATGGGTCTCAACAACAAAGATGCCTCTCCGCGACGAGAAAGGGAAAATCATCGGGACCTTCGGCATCTCCCGGGACATCACCGAGCTCAAGCGGGCCGCGGAATCGCTCCGGAACAGTGAGGAAAGGTTCAGGGCAATTTTTGAAGGAGCGACTGATGGAATTCTTGCTGCTGACGTTGGTACAGGGAAATTCGTTTTTGCCAATCCCAGAATATGCGAAATGACAGGCTATTCGTTGAAAGAGTTGCTTAAGCTGGATGTCACCAAGATTCACCCTGAGAAAGACCTACCTTACGTCACTGACCAGTTCACAAAGCAGGTGCAGGCAAGAATAAGCATCGCCAAAGATATTCCTCTTCTGAGAAAGGACAAGGAAGTCGTCTATTGTGACGTTGGTTCTAAGACCACACAAATTGGAAACAAGAGATACCTGCTAGGATTTTTCAGGGATGTGACCGAGCGCAAGGAGGCGGAGGAGGCACTGCGGAAGCACGCGCACGATCTCGGCGAGCGGGTAAAGGAACTGAACTGCCTCTATGCGATTTCTAATCTCGTGCAGAAGCGGGGCACTTCGCTGGAGGAAATACTCAAGGGGACAGTTGAACTCATTCCCCCCACCTGGCAGTACCCGGAGATCACTTGCGCGCGGGTCATCTTCGAGGGCCGGGAGTTCAAAACGGAGAATTTCAAAGAAACGAGCTGGAGACAGGCCTCCGACGTCATTGTGAATGGCGAGCAAATCGGGACTTTGGAGGTCTGCTACCTGGAAGAAAGACCGGAAAGTAATGAGGGGCCTTTCTTAAAGGAAGAGAGGAGTGTGATCAACGCCATCGCCACGGAGCTGGGGCAAGTCATCCAGCAGAAGCAGGCGCAGGAGGCGGTCCGGATTGAAGCGGCAAAGCTCTCGGCCATGATATCGAGCATGGAGGAAGGCGTTGTCTTTGCAGACGCCGAGGACCGCATTATGGAGGTGAACGAGTACTTCGCCCGCTTCGTGAATATGGGCCGCGAGGAGATTCTGGGCAAGACGCTGTGGGATTTCCACAACGGCGAGGTTGCCGACCGGCTCCGGGACCTGGTCCAACGGTTCCGGGAGCATCCCGACTCTCCCGCACTCGTCCTCCAACGTCCTCTGGGCGGAGCGGTCGTGGTCCTGAGAGTGCAGCCCATTTATCGCGACGGTCACTACGATGGCGTTCTCCTCAACGTCGTTGATGTAACTGAGCTTGTTCGCGCCCGTGAAGGAGCAGAAAAGGCGAGCCGGGCAAAGAGCGAGTTCCTCGCCAACATGAGTCACGAGATCCGCACGCCGATGAACGCGATCGTCGGTATGAGCGATCTTCTCTTTGACACCGACCTTAACGAGGAGCAGCGGGACTACCTCGGCGCCGTGAAAGAGAGCGCCGATTCGCTGCTTTCCCTGATTAACGACATCCTCGACTTCTCGAAGATCGAGGCGGGCAAGCTGGAGCTTGAGACCATTGATTTTGACCTCCGAGCGGCAATCGAGGTCGTCACGGATACCCTCGCCCATCGCGCTTCCGAGAAGGGGCTGGAAATGGCCTTTGGGATGGACCCGGACGTTCCGTCGCTTGTTCGAGGGGACCCCGGGCGGCTGAGACAGGTTTTGGTCAACATCGCGGGCAACGCAATCAAGTTCACCGAGAAGGGCGAAGTCCTCATTCAAGTGAGCCTGGTTGATGAAACAGCAGAGAGCGTGACGGTGCACTTTTCGGCATCAGATACAGGCATCGGCATTCCGAGAGACAAATTGGACAAGATATTCAAGGGTTTCTCACAGGCTGATGGCTCGACGACGCGGAAATATGGGGGAACAGGCCTCGGGCTGACTATATCGAAGCAGCTCGTGCAAATGATGGGTGGTCAGCTTGAAGTCCAGAGCACTCCGGGGAAAGGAAGCTGCTTCTCCTTCACAGTGACCTTTCCAAGACAGACCGAGGGAAAGGCGGCTCCGCTCGCCGCGCCATGTGATACACGCGGGCTGCGCATCATGATTGTGGATGACAACGCCACCAACCGGAAGATATTGCTGAAAATGGTCGAGTCTTTCGGGTGTGTTCCGGCGGCCGTGGACTCCGGCAGCAAAGCTCTCGAGGCGCTCAGGAAAGCGAAAGCGTCAGGCAATCCTTACGGTCTCGTTCTCTTGGATATGCGGATGCCGGAGATGGACGGGGAAGATACCGCGAGAGCAATCAAGGAGGATCCGGAGATAAGAGACGTTTCTATCATAGTCCTCACATCGGTAGGAGACCGTAGCGATGCCGAGCGTCTCAAGAGCATCGGCTGCGACGGGTATCTTTTGAAACCGGTCAAGCAATCCAAACTTTTGGACATGATGATGAACGTTCTTGCTTCTACGGTGGAGGAGGTTCCCGAGAAGGCGATGCCGACAGCGACGACCCACACTGCTGGAAAAGACAAAAAGCCCCTTGCGCGAGTTCTCCTTGCGGAGGACAACCCCATCAACCGGAAAGTGGCAGTTGCGATGATCGAGAAAGCGGGCTGTGCCGTGGATACTGTGGCGGATGGCCGTCGGGCTGTCGAGGCGGCGATAAAAACAGCCTATGACCTGATCCTGATGGACGTGCAGATGCCGGAGATGGACGGCTTCGAGGCGACCGGGGCTATTCGCGAAAAGGAAGGCGATAAACGTCACACACCTATCATCGCCATGACAGCTCATGCCATGACCGGCGACCGCGAGCGATGCCTTGAGGCGGGGATGGACGATTACATCTCTAAGCCAGTCGAGCGAAAGATCCTCCTGGAAACGATCAGGAAGTGGACAGGACGAAGCGAAAACCGGCCTGACACAGCCAAAGCACCCCCCCTTGACCTCGAGGCAGCCCTGCCGAGGTTCGGCGGGGATAAGGCTTTTTTGGCGGAGATGCTCGAGGAATTTCTCGGCTACGCGCCGTCGCAGTTGGAGGCGCTGGCCGCCGCCGTTCAAGAAGGGAACCCCGAGGAATTAGATAAGCAGGCTCACAGCCTCAAGGGCGGCTCCGCCAATTTCGCCGCCGAGAGAATGGTCTCTATCGCCGCTCGCCTCGAGGAAATGGGGAAACAGGGGCAAGCTCTCTCCGAGGCATCGGAGTTAGTCGAGCAGTTAAAGGGCGAAATGTCTCGGTTGAGGGAATATCTCAGCGTTCTGAAATCGGAGGCACAGCGAGCGCAATGCCGGGATAAACAGGACCGGAAGCATCCCGCCTATCCTGCTATCCCGTCGTAGGGCTTATGAATCGGAGCATTTGGGAATGAGGAAGTCATCTATGAAGCGATTCTGTCTGCTGTTGGTCGTTGTTCTCATGTACGGCTGCGGGAGGGAAAAACCTACGGAGCCGGAGGCATACGTGGCGGTTGATGTCGTGAGCTCGCAATGCGATATTTCCCTCGGCGGCAGAGAACTGAAGGGCGTCGCATGGACGGAGGTTTTCGGTGTCTCCGCCGGCAAACACAAGCTGCGGGCGAAACTCACCCGGAAGCCCGAGGTAACTGCTGAAATGACCTTCACAATAGCGAAGGGAGAAACTCGCGATTACAGGGTTTTTAGCCAACCGGCGGGCACAGCAGAAGCCGGTGGGACACCTCCCGAAGCGAAGACACTCCGTATTGAAAAGATGGAGTCGGAGAGTTTCCAATGAAGGAGTGCGTCGCGCCGTCGGTATCTGGCAAAAGAGCGTGATACTCTTGTGGTCTGAAAGGAAAGCAGGAAATGTAGCCAAATGGCACGGGCTGTTTCCCTCGTGTCTCTGTATTTCTAACGATTTCTCAGCTTGCGCGCTGCGTTCATCATCTTGTGTTGGAGCGCAATTGAGGATCTCGTCATGGATATGAGCACAACCTCAGGTGTGGTGAAAAAGACATTCACGGAAATGCTCATCGAACATGGGACAGTGACCCCATCTCAACTCGAAAAAGCCAGGAGAATTCAGTTAGAAACTGGCGGGAAACTCCCCGATGTCCTCGAGCAGCTCGGTTATGTCTCCAAGGAGGTTCTCGCCCAGCACATCAGCGACAATTACGACATCCCAAAGATAAAGCTCTCCCTGGACCTCATTGACCCGGACGTGGTCAAGATGGTGTCGCCGGAGCTGGCCCGGAACTACAAGGTCATCCCCATCATGATGGTCGCGAACATTCTCACCGTTGCCATGGCGGACCCCTTGGACCTTATCGCTATTGACACAATGAAGATGGCATCAGGGCAGAATATCGAGCCGGTTATCTGCACGGAGGACGAGATTCTCGAGGCGATAGACTTCATTTTTGGGAAAGAAGAAAAGCCTCTCAGAGTCCACGAGCCGTGGCGGGACACGAACGTCGAGTTCGTCCGTGGTGAAGATGATGAGCAGAGCTTGCGAGACCAAGAAGTCGAAGATGCTCCCATCGTGAGATTAGTCAGTGTCATCTTGTCTCGCGCCATAGACGACGGCGCAGGCGATGTCCATATTGAGCCTGCTGAGGATCTCGGGAGGGTGCGATTCCGCCAGGACGGGGTCTTGCACGAAGTGAATGTTTTGCCTCGCCACGTCCCGGGTCCCCTCATCTCGCGGATCAAAGTCCTTTCCTCGCTGGACATTACGGAGAAGAGGATTCCCCAGGACGGAAGGTTTTTCGTTCGCTACAACCAGAGGAATGTTGACCTCCGGGTGGCGACGCTGCCGACGATCTACGGGGAGTCTTGTGTCATCAGATTGTTGGACCAATCGAAATCAGACATCCAGCTCGAGAACCTCGGGCTGACGGAAGACCAATGGAACCTGATCGTAGGGGCTTTGGGCAAGACTTCCGGCTTGGTCCTCGTTACAGGCCCGACAGGAAGCGGCAAAACGACGACGCTCTGCGCGATGTTGAATTACGTGAATTCCCTCGAGAAGAAAATCATCACCCTTGAAGACCCTGTCGAGTACAGGATGAAGATTGTCAACCAGGTAACCATCAATCCGGTGGTTGGCCTGACGTACGCCGCCGGGCTGCGTTCGATATTGAGGAGCGACCCCGATATCGTCCTCGTCGGCGAAATAAGGGACAGGGAGAGCGCGGTGATCGCGGTCCAGGCGGCCCTCACCGGGCATCTCCTTCTGAGTACACTCCACACCACCGGGACAGCCGAGACCCTCATGAGGCTACTTGACCTCGGAGTGGACCCGTTTTACGTCAGGGAGGTCGTGGAACTGATTCTCGCCCAGAGGTTAGTTCGAGTCCTCTGCGATCATTGCAAGGAAGATTACAGGCCCTCCACCGAGGTCAGAGCCTTGCTCGGCAACATTGACGCAGACGCAACTTTGTTCAAACCGGTGGGGTGTGCCGAATGCCACAACACGGGCTTTCGCGGCAGAACCGCGGTCTATGAAATACTGCGCATGACAGACACAATCCGGGCGATCCTTAAGCCCGAGACAACAGCCCATAGTGTCAAAGAGCTTGCCAGGAAAGAGGGAATGACTATTTTCTGGGAGGCGGCAGTTGAAAAAGTGCTGCAAGGAGCAACTTCGGTCGAAGAAATAAGCAAGTATGTGCCGGGCAGCGTCCGAATTGACTCCGGGGATGGCTCGGCCGCAAACAATCACACCACGGGGAAAAATGGCATAGAGCCGGAGGAAGCCGATGGAAAACACGAATGAATCAACCTGCTCCATTCACGCCGGGCAAATCATCATCGGGAGCTGCTCGGGATGCGGGCGTCCCGTTTGCGGCAAGTGCATAGCCGAGAGAAAAAGGGACAGATTGCTGTGTCACGAATGCTCCGTGAAGGACATCGTTGCCTCCTACGATCGGGAACGGGAGGAAGACACAGAGGAACTCCATGAAGCCCAAGTCAAAAAGCACGAACGCCTCACCAGGCGCAGGAAAATCGTTCGTCTTTCCATGATCTCGGCACTCGCCGCCGAGGCCATTATCCTTCCTTTCGTGGCGGCGAAGGTCCGCCCCAAGTCGCATCATTGGGTGATCGGTAAAGTGTCTGAGGCAGAACTCAAAGCCAACGAGTGCGTCGAGAACCTATGGAAAATTAAAGCTGCCGTTGACGAATTCATCCGCGACAACAAGCGGCCGCCAACTTCACTGGACGAGCTGAAGAACCCCTATTTGCGAAAAACCCTGACATCCCCTCAGTCAGGTCAGCAATATCTTTACAAGAAGGTGGAAGAGGGGGTCTACGTGTTCGGTTGTCCGACCCCCCGGGAACACGCGCTGAGACAATTCTGTTGTGACACGACGGGGTCGGCGCCTCAGGCAATCCCATGAGAGAACATCAACAGGGAAGAAAAGAGGTCCCTCGGCAAAAGGAAGCCCTGCGACGGTTATCCGGTTTTGCTCAGAGCCTCGCAGGAAAGGAGAATAGACCGATGTTGGGAAAGAGTAGAGGATTCAGTCTTGTAGAGATAATGATCGTGGTTGGAATCATTGGCTTGCTCGCGCCCACTCTTATGCTCAGCCTCACCGTCGCCAGGCAGAAAGCCCAAGAGACAGCCTGTCTCGATAATAGAAGGGTCATAGAGAGCATTGAGCAGCAGTTCAAGATGGAAACGGGGCGGCATTCGACAACCTTTTATGAACTGGTGGATACCGGTTACCTGCGATGGGACATGCAGACCCCCGCAGGGGGAATTTACGCCTGGGTACCCTACCCTGCAGATGATCCGAGATACCACACCATCCTCGGCTGATCGATCCACGGGGCATCAACTGTGGAGGAAACGTCATCCACCGTCAGCGATAACTTCGACGACCTCAATTCCGACGGGTGGGACGAAATGGGCGACTGGGAGGTGAACGACCAAGGACAGTACGTCAGTTACGGCGACTCGAGGAGATCCCGCGAGCGCCGCTCATATTTCGGGGACGAAGACCTTACCGATTACGATGTGACTGTGAAGGCAACGCTGGATCCGGACT
Organism: bacterium; assembly: GCA_013203085.1. Classification (GTDB taxonomy): domain Bacteria; phylum Auribacterota; class JABMQX01; order JABMQX01; family JABMQX01; genus JABMQX01. Next base: position 7,777 of record JABMQX010000335.1, read on the forward strand.
CCTGGGGCTTCGGGCTCTATTTCAGAATGCAGCACGATGAAAACAATCTTTACGACGCCAGCGGTTACGCATTCCAGTACAACCCGGGCTTGGCTTCTCGTAACTCCGAGAGAGGCGGATTTATCTTCAGGAAGGTGACACATGGGCGGGAGAGCGCGGTCCTCGGAGGCGTTAACTGGCGGACGGCAGATGAGAATTGGAAATGGTTTGAGCAAGAACACGAGCTCCGCGTCAGTGTCAGAGGCGACACCTTCATCGGCTACGTGGATGGCGAGGAAGTCGCCAGACACACTGACTCCAATCCCTATACCAGCGGAGGCGCCGGACTTCGCGTGTGGAGAGGAACTGTTACGTTTGACGATTTCTCAATAACAACGCCGTAGATGGGAGCGATAGTAACGCGGCGGCAGGAAAGTCAGTGCTCCAGACCGAGGAGTTCCGAGACCTTCTCGGTGAGATCGTCAGGATCTACAGGTTTCGTCATAAAACAGTTGATACCTATTCGATCCGCCTCTTCCCGATAAACGTCCTTGCGGTACACCGCCGTCGTCATGATTATTGGCAGGTTCTTTCCGGCTTCTTCCCTGATCTTCCTTGCGAGCGTGAAGCCATCCATCCCGGGCAACATCGCGTCTGTAATCACCAGCGCCGGCTGGACGCTCGCGAAGGCCTCAACCGCTTCCTTTCCGTTCCGACAAACAGAGACCTCCACGTCGATCCCTTCGAGCGCACGAGCCATCAGCTTCGAGGTAACCGGGTCATCTTCCACCAACAGAATCTTGTGTTGAGGCATGATGTCTTTCTCCTCTCTCATTTGCCGCACGGTGGTCAGACCTTGAACGAAGTGTCATACCGCGCTGTCCCGCCATCTCGGTTTGCCTGCTGAGAGCATCCCGGCCGAGGAATGACTTCCTCATTTTATCATCTCGGCGATATATCGCAAGATTTCTTCACGGGTTTCCTGCCGGCGATTCGCGGCCCTTTTTGAGGAGGTGTGCGAAGCGGCCAACGTCTTGACTTCAGTATCCGCGCTATCACGGGAGGGGCAGCGCCTCTATGCGATAGAACCTCATCGAGGCGGGAAGCGCATCGAGGTCGAGGAATGTGCTTATACTGTCCTCCGCGACTACAATCTCGAGCAATGTCCAGTTCTCCAAATCCTCACCGCCGTAAACAGCGTACTCTCTGCCCGGCACACTTGTCCAATTGACAGAACGTCCTTCTCCGTCCCGGAGGACGTCCACGATGGTGAAGAACGATGTCTCGTCATTGGGGTCCGTCCCGGCGAGCACCTCATCGCCGTCATCCGCTCCGGCGGGCCAGGGTTCCCTATCCCTGTAGCGGACTCGTCGGCGCCGGATGGATGGTACATGATCTCATTAAGATTAGGATAGCTTCCGAGGGCACTAAGGCAGCCCAGCAGAGTGCAAAAGCCAAACCGAATCTTCTCATCGCCTTCTCTCTGATTTTATCCATATCTCGCAACATGCGTCACCGGACAGCCCTTTTCCCCACGCTCAACCCTTTCTGTGAGACAATGTACCCCAATTCTCGCCTGGGAACAACCACCCCTTCTCGACAAAGAGCAAGCTGTGTTTCGGTGGCAACATCTGGCGCGTTCCCTGAAAAAATGGCCCCGGGCGACACTTCAGCATAAGAACGCTCCCCGAATCCTCCCGGACGAATGCGTCCTCGGCCACGGGAATTTCGGTCATTGACTCGCCACTTCGCCTCCGCTAACATGAACAGCGTTGCCCGGGAACTTTGCCGGGTACAGTGCTAAACCAGATGACTACAGGAGGTGTGCCATGATTAAGCCTGAGAGACTTTCTCGTTTCGGTCATTCGTTCGTTGTGGCATTGGCCGGTGTCGCAACCACGGTGGTCCTCGGCCTGATGCCGAAGGTTGCCACGGCACAAGACAATCCGCTGCGGATTATCGCTATCGGCGCCCACCCAGATGATTGCGAGTTTCGGGTCGGGGGAACCGCGGCAAAGTGGGCGAAACTCGGGCATAAGGTGAAGTTCGTCTCCACGACCAATGGCGACATCGGGCACTCCATCATCGCTGGGGGGCCCCTCGCTCGGCGGAGAACGGAAGAGGTGAAAGCGGCGGCAAAAATCCTCGGGATCGAGACGCAGGTCCTCGACATTCACGATGGGGAAATAATGCCCACCCTCGAGAATCGAAAGACGATCGTCCGGCTGATCCGCGAATGGAAAGCGGATATAGTCATCACCAACCGTCCCAACGATTACCATCCGGATCACCGGTACACGTCCATTCTGGTTCAGGACGCGGCATTCATGGTGACCGTCCCCTTCATCTGCCCGGACACGCCGCATCTGAGGAGAAACCCTGTCTTTCTGTACTGGCCGGACCGCTTCCAGAAGCCGATCCCTTTCAAGCCGGACATCGTGGTCGGCATTGATGACGTTCTCGAGCAGAAATACCGGGCGTTGCATTGCTTGGTCTCGCAGATTTACGAGCGCGGCGCCGGGGGAGATGGCAATCCGGACCACTTCATAAAGGGAAGTGACGAGGAACGCTTCACATGGCTCAGAAGAAGGCGGCGCTATCGCGTTCCGGAAGCATGGCGACCTCTTCTCGCCGAATATTATGGGGATGAGGCCAAGCCCGTCGAAAACGCGGAGGCGTTCGAAATCTGCGAGTATGGTCGCAGACCTTCGAGAGAAGAGCTGAAGAGGCTTTTCCCCTTTTTCCCAGATAGCCCGAAGTGAATGTCTCTCGGGCCGAAGGGGCATAGGTCGGGAGGCAACAGGCATGGATTTCGGGACAGGATGAACGGGATTGTGGAAACTCTTCTATCCTGTTATCTTGTCGAGGTCTTTCCGGCCAGAACTACCTGCGTTCACGACATCAATGGCTGCAACCATCTGCTGTTTGCGCGGGGATTATACGCACCTGTCCGGGCTGACCTGCCTCGCCATCCACTGTTACTGTGGCCAGCGCAAACATCTCCACCACCTGCGCGTTAGTGAGCAGGTGCTTGGTAACTTTCTCGCACGTGTAGAAAGACTCGCCGCTGGCGAAAGATAACGGAAGAATAAGCTGGTCCGCCATGAAACGGTCAACGGCCGCTCCCGAAGCGATGTAATCGCACAGGCACTCCACGGACAACGACGCTACTCGTTCCGAGGGGACGCCTCTTTCTCCGAGGGAGGTATAGCTTCCGGAACCGCTCTCGAAGGCAGCCCGCAGGTGTGTGCCTGTCCCGACGCCCGCCGAGGGATACTCACGGATTTCAATTTCAGGCGACAGCCCGCGAGAGACGAGCGTTTGTTCCGCCCTGGCGACCTGGCGGGTGGCAATTGCCCTCTGCAAGTTCGAGATGAAGACAAGTCCCTTCACCCCTTGCAGCCCTCCTCGCTTTGAAAACAGCACTGGACGAAGTTGAGTTGCAGGCCGGACGCAGGCTTTGAGAATCCCTCCTCCACGAGGATAATATCCGGCCTTTTCCAGACCCAGAGAGATGCCAAAGCCTATCCTGCTGAGATAGAACAACCACTGGTCGCGAAGAAATTCGTAGGAAGGACTCCATTTGACGTGTGTGCCGCCGCGAATCGTAACATGAGATTCCTCTTTCGCTAAGGAAAGGGGAAGAAAAATGGTTTGGAATACGAGAGACACGGAGCCTGCCGTTGTCACGTCAAAGGAAAAGTCTCCGGGGCGGATTTCCCCCGGCTCGAACTCCAGTGTTTTTGATCCGAGCGTGGCGCCGCTGACTGTGGCAGAGGATATTTGTTTCGCGGCTTTGATGCAAGTGAGGTGCTGGTGGGCAAGGCCCGGTTTTTCGCGACCGGCTCTGATGTTAAAGATGCGCACCGCCCTGCCGATGGCCATAGAAAGGGATATGGATGTTCGCAGGACTTGTCCCCCTCCTTCCCCCAGAGAGCCGTCAATCTCGATCAGTCCTTTCATGTGAAGATCCCGGTGCTAACCTTCAGCCCCGCAAGAAAATCCTCCAATTCAATTTCCCGTTTCGTTGTGACAACGATGGACTTCTTAGTTGTGGGAACAAGGTCCACGAAGTTGTCGCTGTAATCCACAGCCGCTTTCGTGTCAAGGCTGACCGCTTTTGCAAAGGACCTGGAGTGAAGCTCCACCTCGAACATTTTCTCTCCGACCTTTTTGGCTTCCCACGTTACGCCGGGGCGGGAAAGTTCGATCTCCCTGGGACGGGAGAAGAGGAGGGTGGCTTCGATGGGGTTACGGCGTCGCGCCGCGAGCCGAGCGTGGATAAAGTGGCGAGTGGAATCGAGGAACCCCAGTTCTTGTAGGCCTTTCACGGTGGTAAGAACCGATGAGTTCGCTGGTGCTGACGCAGGCACTTGCTTGCTGTGCAAAGGAGTACCGTCAAAGTCGAACAGTGTCAGGCGGATCACGCCTGAAACCGGTTTATCGCTATCGTTGACTAACCAGACCTGAACCTGCTGCTCCTCGTGGACGAGACTGAGAAGAACCGGAGCGAAGGCTCGCCGCACGATGTAATAGGCAGCCTTCGGATTGCGCCAGTAATCAACCAGACTCCAACTGATCGCAGGCCAACAATCGTTCATTTGCCATATAAGGACCCCGGAAGTCTTGAATTTCCGCCGGCGCCAATGCTCGATTGCCTCTCTGAGAAGTTCGCCCTGGCATACCTGGGAGAAGATTACCGTCTCCTCCAACCGAGATGGTTGGGGCAAGTAATTGGAAGCCAAGCGAAGGAGATTGTCCATCGCCGGTTCGCCAGCCTTGTTGTGATGTCGCATAACGGGGCTGAGAAAATCATCCTCTTCTCCGGCGAAATCGCGGATGGTCCTGATGTGGGGGGGAGCTTGAAATCCGAACTCGCTGATGAAGCGGCCCTTGTCCCACCTCGGCCCCGGCTTGTCATCCACTTTTGCTCGGCATTCGTCCCAGCTATGCCGGTCCCCGAAACGCTCCGCATTGGGGTCCTGGCCGCCAAAGGGGCTGCTCGGCCAGTAAGGGCAGCTCGGATCGAGCTCAGAGCAAACCTCCGGCAGAATCTCGTGATAGATCGTTTCTCCGAGGAAAACATCTCGCCGCATTCCCCAGAGTTTCTTGTAAAAACCCCAATCGTTTTCATTGTTCCCGCACCACAAGATGATGGATGGATGCTCCCGCAAGCGCTTGACCACGGCTTTCGCTTCGGCCCTCACTTTCTCGTGAAACTGTTCCTCCTCCGGGTATTCGGCGCACGCGAACATGAAATCCTGCCAGACGGCGATCCCCTTTTCGTCACAGAGGGAGTAGAACTCATCGGATTCGTAGACGCCTCCTCCCCATACCCGGAGCATGTTCATGTTTGCCGAGACCGTCATGTCAAGGAGCCGGGAGTAATCCTCTGAAGTCACTCTCGGAAGGAAAGCGTCGGCAGGAATCCAGTTGGCCCCTTTGAAGAAAATGGGCACACTGTTCACCTTGAACACGAAGGACTTGCCCTCGAGATCATCCTCCTGAACCAGCTCAACTTTGCGTACGCCGGTCGTCTTGACAGCTTCGTCAAGCAGTTCGCCCGACCGGCTTACAGCGACCCTGACGGTGTAAAGGGGTTGCTGTCCATACCCTGCTGGCCACCAGAGCTTCGCCGAAGGCACGCGACACTCGGCGTCCAGACATCCTTTTCCCGGCGCAACGCTTCTGCTGACAGAAGTGGAATGTTCCTCTCCCTCGCAACTGATGTTCACGGAAACATCGACTTCTGAGGAGATTATGCTTTCGACCTCTGCCGAAATATGGAAGACGGCGCTGTTATCATCGGAAAGCGTCGTCTTGACGCTGAGGTGTCGAACGAAGAGGTCCCGATATGCGATCAAGGAGACAGGTTTCCATATCCCGCTTGTGGCAAGGCGCGGACCCCAGTCCCACCCGAAAGAATACTGCGCCTTGCGCCCGTAAGGCCGAGGAGAGTAAAAGGCGGCGACGAGCTTTCCTTTTTCCCGCTCCATCCGCTCCAGAGTTGCGGAGGGAGATGAGAACTTGACCACCAGAATGTTCCTACCGGGGACCAAGAAACGTTTTACGGGAAATTCCCAGGCGATGAACATGTTGTCGGTGTCGCCCAGCTTCATTCCATTGAGCCAGATGGTCGCGAAGGTGTCGAGGCCTTCGAAACGGAGGAGAAACTGATTGTTTTCTAAAAGGGCGTCGCTAACCTCAAATTCTTTGCGGTACCACCAATCGTTTTCTTCCACCCACGCCGCTTGTTTCTCATTCATGCCGACAAAAGGGTCCGGCAGAAGGTCATTCCGCATCAGATCAAGATGAACTACCCCCGGAACAACGGCTTCCCGCCAGGCTGAGACCCGGTAAGAGGGAGCCGCTATTTCAGCGTCCTTGCTTTCATCTTCGGACATCTCTAAACCATTGAAGAGCCACAGGCCGTCCAAAGAGATACGTTGAGTTGAACTTTTGGGCATCTTTCTCACCGGGTCAAACAGGGCGGTGGCCGAAGACCCCGCTCGAGCCAAAGCCGTTATCATGCGGGTGGAGAATAATCGTCTTTTCGTTCGGCGAGCTATTCGGGATCACCGGTCGGAGAATCGGTCCGCCGCCCGAGAAGGGCTACCAGCGCGCCGAACGCTGGCTCACTCTCCGCTCGCATGGAACTTGCACGAGGAATTGTATCCGATAAGATGGATTGCATCAAGTGAAAATACGGTGGATTGTTCTCAAAGACACCTCCGGCCAGGACCAAGTCAAAAGGTTCACTGCTCAATCCAAGATACGCTGCCGCGAAAGCCGCCATCTTCGCGAGTTCTCTCGCCGACGAATGAAGGATGTCGTCCGCGACCACGTCCCCTTCCTCTGCAACAGATACTACTATCGGGGCAAGCCGGGCGGCTGCGAGCTTCGGGTCATCAGCCGAGTACAGCCAGGGAACAATATCCTCATTTTGCTTCAAGGGAATCTCGTCGAGAATTCTCGCGGCGAGTTTCGTTTTTTCCCCTCTCCCCTCGCCGGCCGCGATGATCGCCCTCAGGGCTCTGATCCCGATATCGTAACCGCTTCCCGGGTCTCCGATGAGATGGCCGTGGCCGCAGACCTTCTTTGTTTTCCCACTCTCGTTCCTGCCGAAGACGACGGAACCTGTGCCAGAGATGACCACCATGCCCGCTTCCTTTCTCGTGCCCCCCAGAAGCGCCGCCTCGAAGTCAGGGATGATTTTCGACTTCTTGAGCATGAGACGCCGGCGAAGAAGCCCCTCGATATTCCTGAAGTCCTCAGCCCTCGATACCCCCGAAAGAGCGAAACAGAATCCTTCGATCTCCTGCGGAGTGATTCCTCCAGCGGAGGAGAGGGATTCGATCAGCGTCAGAAGCGTCTTCTCCGTGCCGCGAAGTCCCACGAGGTGGTAATTTGCGCAGCCTGCCGAAGCGCGATGGAGCACTCGCAGGTCCCCTCGGGCGAGGAGTCCGGTGCTCGTGGTGCTTCCACCATCTATAGCTATGTAATAAGCTGGCATACGTTCACTTTGGCATGGCACATCTTCGCCGAGCGTGGTATATTAACGTAAAAGGGATTCATGCTAAAGGTGTTCATGGACGCTACCCGCGGCTTCCTTGCCGTGCAAAGCGTTTTTGAACGGCAGAAAAAATGCCGTTCGTTCTTGTTGACAACCCGTTTGGCAGATGCTATCTTAGCAGAAGAAGGTGGAGACTGGTGTTGGATTCTGCAAGTAGAACTTGACTTGCGATCTCGCATCAGTGATGATATCATATAAGTTGCTGGAACGGAAGGGCTTATTTACTAGCTGGAGGAATCATGAAAACGCTACGAAAAAGACGTATGGGTTTCACGCTCATCGAGCTGCTGGTAGTCATGGCAATTCTATCCATTCTGATGGCTCTTTTACTGCCGGCGATCCAGCGGGCCAAGGAAGCAGCGCGGCGGTCAAAATGCCTGACCAACTTGAAGCAGATCGGCGTGGCCATGCAGCAGTATCTCAACGAGAACGACGCGTGGTTTAGTGACGAAAGGTTCATTGACTATGAATACCTGAAGACATTGAACCCCGCCAACATGGCCGAGAGAGATCGCATCTTGTGGCCGACGTACATTGACAACCGCGAGCTGTTCAAGTGCCCCAGCAACACGAAGGACTATCCCGGCCCGTACAACGTGATGTACTACGAGTACAACTACCAGCTGGGGAGGGCCTATGGTCGGGGCACACCTTACAGACAGGATGACATCAAATTCCCGGATAGGACTACCTGCGTGCACGACCTGGATGACTACGGCGACAATAAGCGTATGAGCCTCGAAGACAATCACGGCAATGCCGGCGGAAACATGCTCTATTGCGATTTCCACGTGAGATGGGTCCCCAATGGCACTAATGGTGACGGGTGGTACGAGGCTGTCGGAGGCGGCGGCACCCCCTACGATTTCAAGACAAGAGACCACAATGGAGCGTATCCCAAGTAGGGGATGGATGTCCGGCGAGCTTCCGATGTCAGGGGAGGGGTTCGCAAGGGTGTAGTGTTGCCTGTGGGGGCGCCGCTTTTCCCGACCCCCCTCTTGTAGTGCAGCACTGTGGAGTTCCTGCTATCATTTCGCGGTGTCCCCGACCTCGAAACCGAAGGCTGCTTCTCCTCTGTCCTTCCTTTCTCCGATTGACTTCCCGAAGGCCTGCGGTCTATCTTTAGACGGTTCTGCCTCGCCCGGTTTCGTTCAGCCCAGGGGTTGGCGGGCGAAGGAGGAGCGTCGTTCGATGGCCACCGGCGTAAGGTGAAAGGCGAGTGGGAAAAGGAAACATGGACTCTCGTGCCTTAGGGATTCTGGAGTTTCACTTGATCAAGGAAATGGTGGGGGAGTTCGCCATTTCCGAGATGGGTCGGGAGAGAATCCGAGAGCAGGACGTGGCGACGTCCCGGGAGACTATCCTCGCCGAGTACGAGCTGGTCCGGGAAATGATGGACGCGGTTTCCTGGCGAGAGACCATACCGATGGACGGGTTGTACGAGGTGAGGCCTTACCTCGAGGCCATCAGGCCGCCGGGTTCCTATCTCGGTCCTCCGGATTATCTGCGAGTGAACCGGTTGCTGAGAACTACAGCCGCCGTCAAGCGCTTCTTTCACTCCTACCGCGACGATTTTCCTGGACTTCATCGCCTGATGGAGGGGTGTGAGTCCGTTCCCGAATTTGAGAAAGCCGTAGAATCAGCGCTCACGCCCGAGGGGGAGGTCTCGAGCGGCGCCACGCCTGAGCTGGCGGAGATCCGGCGGGGGATGGCAGCCCTATCTCGGAAAATCGAGGCAACGTTCGAGAAGATGATCCGTTCGCCGGAGATCAGGGACTTTCTGCAGGAAGGCTACGTGACCGAACGGAAAGGGCGAAGAGTTCTGCCGGTGAGGAGCGATCTGAGGTTTCACGTCCCCGGGATAGTGCACGACGTCTCGATCAGCGGAGGGACGGTGTTCGTCGAGCCGATGGCAGTGGTGGGCTTGTCCAATGAGCTCACCGACCTCGCC
>JABMQX010000336.1 GCA_013203085.1 bacterium
GCCCACAGGCGGCTGAAGGCTCGATACTCACAACTGTGGCTTCGAGAGAACAAACCGTACGCTCTCGATGTCGTCGAGAGACGTTTTGACGCCGTCATTGGCGTTTACGATACGTTGCTGGAAAAGCTGCGAACTGCCGCCGATGCCCTCAGCGAAGCGAAAAAGCTTCCTCCGCTGTCGGAAATGCGGTAGCGTATAGTGCTGTATGACCCCGCGGGACGCGGGGCTTCCACAGGATGAAGAGGATTGCCGTCCGAACGCCCCTCCGGTCGCAAAACCCGGTCTATCCTGTTATCTTGTCAAAAAAAGAATACGTCGCCCTCTGCAGCAGCTTTCGCTCCGGCTGATATACGGGTGGGAAAGACCTTGGTATGAACCCCGGCTGTATGCCTCGGCAACATGTTCCACGATCTTCTTCCTGTTGGCGTCGGCACACTCCGTCGAAGTCACCCTGAGAGAGGGGGCACGGGTCTATCAAGGCGACAGAATCGTTCACACAGCCACCATCCAGAGAGACGCATCTCTCGCTGAGGCGCTGAAGAAACGAGGGTTGCTCCACATCCGGCTGAAGCGACACAGGGAAGCCCTGTCCGACTTTCCCCGCGTCCTAAAATTGCAGCCTGCCGACGCTGAGGCGTACTATTTCAGGTCCACTGTTTACAGAGCAATCGGCGACCCCTCAGGAGCCCTTGACGACCTCAACGCGGCCATCAGGCTCGACCCAAAAAATTCCTCCTACATCTCCACGCTCAAGGAGGTTAGGGATGAAGTCGAAGGGCGGAACTGATCTCTTGCGGTGGCCAGGCCACCGTCTCGCCAGCTAAGCCGGCACTGGCGCATCTCCCTGAAGAGTGTTACGGCCGCATCTGGCTTCGGTATAAGAGAGAACGCCCCTTTTAGGCGTGCATGGAGGGCGCGGTGGACATCCAGAGCAGGCTCAGTTGCCGCCAAATGTTGGCGCCGTGCGAGATTCGCGATCAGGGGGCGACCCGGGGGCCGTTGCAAGATGCCCGGGGGCGACGCGGGCATCAGTCGTCTCCACGGCAGCCAGGCCGGAAACGCGGGCATCGCGGCAAGAGACCTTTGTGCGGTGCTGTATAGGGCTGTACGGTGATCCCTCAGCTTCGGGGGAGCGTGAATGTTTTTTCTATACGGTTTCTTTCTTGACATTCCCTCTACGCATTTGGTTTCATCGTTCCTGAGTTTTCAAATATTAGCTACAAGCTCCAACTGAAAGCGGAAGGAAAGGGGGGGAAAATGAAGGTGCTTCGGCGTCGCGAGGTTATTTTACTCTTGGCCGTGTTCGCCCTCAGCTTGATCACATTTGGATGTGGTGGTGGGGACGGCGATTCAAAGGGCGCAGCGCCCACGAACATTTCCGGTGTCTGGGAAGGTCCCTTCACAAGTGAGACGGGGGAACCGGGTCACATCACCGTCATGATGGAACAGACCGGCAAAAGTATCGCGGGGACGTTTTCGATTGAGGCTGGTGGGCGCGTCTGGGAAAGCGGCACGTTTTCCGGCACGTACGAGAACGGCGTGCTTGTTATCGCCGACCCTGAGAGGAACACTGTGCATTTCCAGGGCAACGCCGCATCGGCCGTGTTTGCCGACGGCTCGTCGTTTACTGTTCAGAAAGTATCGTAGCTTTGATGTGTCAGGGGGCGGAGATCTTATAAGTTGGCGGCGGAAGCTCGCGCTGAGGACAATTGGTGCGCGGGCAGTTGCAGGTTGTGTTGCTGCGCCTCGCGTCTGTGCTTGATTGCGAGCACTATCGCGGTCTGCGCCGCCGGAAACCAGACGTGAAATCTTTCCGCGAAAAAGTCAGGCGTGTTCTGACCGGCCAAATGATCAGGCATGGGTGAGGAAGACAAGTCTCGCTCAGATCTCTTCGCATTGCCCAGCTTCGCGCCGAGCTCCTGGTGTTAAGAGCAGGCGAGCCGCACCTGGTCGGCGCTCCGACCCGTCCCTCATTCCCTGCGGGCGCCTGCTATGCGCAGGTTTGCTGCCAGGCCCATCGCCGTGTATTGGCTTTAGCGAGCAGATCCAGCTTTGGTGCGAGGGCTTCTTGGGGACAACGGGCGGGTGCCGGGCCGCGGGTTACCGCTTCCAATGGCCAAGAATCCCTGTACGCCAGCGCCGATTTCCCCCTCAGCTTCAAGGTCTGAAATCTCGAGTCCAGGTGTTCATCGGTGGCGCTCCGCCACTGACTGTTGCGCCGCGGCAGCGTAAGCAATGTTTCGCCGGCGCAACGCTCGGTCAAAAGGAGGCCCAAGTCGGCTCACATCTTTCTGGAGGATCACATATGAGAGAGTTCAGTTCCTTCCTGGTTGCCCTGTTGTCGGCAGGCTGTCTCTCCAGTCTCAGTGAGAGCGCAGAAATTTTCTCACGGTCCCCGCTCTGGAGCAGCGGGACGACCTTCTCCGGCGGGGACGGCGTGGCGAGGTTCATAGATATGGACCGAGACGGCGATTTGGACCTTGTAACGTGTGCGCCCTCCCCAATGCACTGGGTCATTTACCGCAATGAGGGAGGGAAGCTGGAGAAGAAGCCGTTCTGGGAGTCGGCGGAGACGACGGACTGCGACCACATTGACGTCCTCGATTTCAATAAGGACGGCTGGATGGACCTCACCGCAACGCACGAATCGCACTGCACGCTCTACTTCAACAAATCTGGGAAGTTCAACACGTCCCCCGACTGGGAGACCGCGTTCATCGCCGATGCGAACCAGATATTCTTCCGCGATTACGATAAGGATGGTGATCCGGACATGCTCATGGCTGCGGGGAGATCCGTTTACGGCGTCGGGATTCTCGAGAATAAGACGGGGACGCCGTCCCGCACAATCACTCAAAAGCTCGGTTTCGAGGAGTATTGCGAGACAGCGATATTCGCCGATTACGACGGTGATGGAGACCTCGACGTTTTGGCGGGCTACTGCCGCACAGGGAAAATCGTCGTTTACCTCAACCGGAATGGCGATTTCGATTCGGGGGCGGTCGTTTATGAAGACAGCGAGCGTCCGTGGACACAGAGGATTTACTGGGAGGACCTCGATAAAGACGGCGAGCCGGAACTTTTCTGCGCGAAAGGGCCCTGGGGAGGAGCAGCGGCGAGCGTGCGCTTGGTGAAAAGGGAGGGTTCTCCGAAGCTGAAAGTTGTCTGGAAAAGCTCGCCTCGGTCGGCTTTTCATGGTTTCGCATTCGGGGATGTGGATAACGACGGCGATGTTGACCTTGTCGCTGCGGACTGGGGCGGTGGCGGGCAAAGAGGCGTTTATCTCTATCTTTCCGAGAAAGGCAAGCTGGCGGACACGGCATCCTGGTCCGCGAGAACGTCGGCTCCTGCCCACGAGGTGGTTCTGGGAGATATTGACAGGGATGGCGACCTCGACGTGGCGGTCGGCTGTCAAGACCAAGTTCACGTTTACGAGAACGTCACTGTGAGAAAAGGGGAGAGACGTGGGGAGAGATAGCGTTGGAGGGTGGTGTCAGCGACGGACGCTGGTTCAAAAGCAAGGCGCCGGTAAGGATGCTGGAGAACACCCCCGTAGGGTGCTTTGTTTATCGCCGCTAACGACGGGAGGTAAGGGCGCCAGGTGGAGCAAATAGGATCCAAACACAAGGTAACTCACACTGGCGGGTTCACACTTGTCGAGCTGCTGGTTGTCATTGCCGTAATCGCCGTCCTATCTGCCCTTCTTTTGCCCGCTTTGAGAAGGGCGCGTGAGGCGGCCAAGCAGGCTCGATGCCTTTCCAATCTGCGCCAGATTGGCTTCGCGTGGCAGATGTACCTTCAGGACTTCGGGGCATTCCCTCCGAATACCACGATCCTGGGGTCGGTATTCGGCGGCAAGACCGGCAGTGACGCTCAATGGGGAGGAGATTTGCCCGCGGATCAGAGAATATTGAATCCGTACATTCAGAGCGGGGTCGGCAGGGAGAGTTCGATGCAGGTGTTCCATTGCCCTTCTGACGACGGTTTCAATGATGGCGTGCCGGGGAGCGCATTCGACCGCTTCGGCTCATCATACATTTACAACGACGGGGGTCTTTCCGGGGCTGCGGCGGCGAAGATCGCTTCCGATCCGACGAGGGTGATTGTTGCAGGAGATGCCGGGTGGTTCATGCAGGTGATTGCCTCCTACGCGGCCCGCTTCTGGCACACCGACAGCGAAAAGGACCCACGGTTTAACATGCTTTTCCTCGACTGGCACGTCGGCTTTGTGACCGTGGAGAAAAACGGAACCCAGGGTGACGACCGGAGCTCCGAAGCAAACGAGTGAGAGCGCGGCGTGGATCGCGGAGGTGCGCAACCGGACTTCGAAGTCGTCTGCCAGCTCGCGGAAAACCATCGCCTTCCGAAAGCCTAATGGTCGAAACAGCTTTGAAGCCCTTGAATAAGCCTCTCGGCCCTGAGCAATGTAGTAATCCACGGGGCTCTCGAAGGGAACGAAGAGAGACCCGAGCTTCATGATAGGACGGACCGGATAATCCGGAATCGGGAATCGGGAATCCGATGAAAACCGCAGATAAACGCAGATGCAGGCGGTTGAATCTCGCTGATTTCGACACCTTTTATCTTTATCAGCGTTCATCAGCGGTTCACCTCTCCTCTGCGGTGAGTCCCTCCCAAGACTGAGGCCATACTCCCCGGGACTTTTAACCTTGCACTTTGGGAGTAGGATTTTGGTAAACTCTGGTGTTCCAGCCCGTGAGGTCTCCACCCGGTTTTCATCTTGGCTGGAGGGAGGCATTATCGGGAAAACAGGATCCAATCAAGGAGGGTTTGAACATGTCTGAAAAGAAACTGGAAGCGGCCGCCGACCTGATCGCAAGGATCAGGGATAAGGACGACAAGGTCCGAGCCGAGGCCTGGCTCGGTGCCGGAAAGTTCGGGGCCCCGGCGGTCAAGCCCCTGGCAGCGGTGATGACGGACCGGGATTTCCAAGTTGCCCGGGCGGCCAAGCGAGGATTGTGGAAAATCGTCCGCCATGTCGGTCGCCCCGGGGCCGACAACGAGAGGAAGCGAGTCGTTGCCAGGCTAATCGCGTTGTTGGGCGATACTCAACCGGTGTCGGTCCGGCGGGAAGTAATGTGGATGTTGTCGGAGATCGCCGGCGACGGGGCGGTCCCTCGGGTGGCAGCATTCTTATCGAACCGGGAATTGCGCGAGGATGCGCGGATGGTTCTGGAGCGGCTGCCGGGCGAAAGGTCTCTGGCGGCGCTTAAACGAGGACTGAGAACTGTGCCTGGGGAGTTCCAGATCAACATTGCTCAATCGTTGCGAGCGCGAGGGGTTGAGGTTCCAGGCCTTCCGTGCCAGAAGTTGGTTCCCACCCGGAAGACGAACGTGAAGGCGGCGGGGTGACCCCAGGGATGAAAAAGCACCCAATTGATTCCAAATAGAGAGGTGAAAATACGATGACACAGCAAAGGAAGATCAACCGACGGCAGTTCTTGGCGACCGTGGGCGCCGCGATGAGCGCTCCTTATTTCATTCCGTCCGGTGTGTTGGCTGCAGAGGGTAAACCGGGAGCGAATGAACGGCTAACCGTCGCCCTTATCGGCTCCGGCGGCAGGGGGAGAAGTCTGATAAACGAGATAAGGAGGTCCAAGATCGGCGAGCGGGTCCAGTGCATAGCGTACTGCGACGTTGATGAAAAAAGGCTTGCCGATGCAGTGAAATGGGAGCAGCGGTGGGCAAAAAGAAGCATCGCGGCGTACCGCGACTATCGCTATGTTCTCGAGCGCAAGGACATTGACGCGGTGGTGATCGGCACACCCGATCACTGGCATGCGGTTCAGACGGTTCATTCCGCAGAATGCGGCAAGCATATCTACGTGGAAAAGCCGGCATGCTGCACGATCCAGGAAGGCAAGGCCATGGTCAGGGCTGCCAAAGAAAACAAAGTGGCCGTCCAGGTCGGCTCGCAGGGACGTTCCCAGCCGGAAGCTTATCTCTCACACCGATACCTGGTCAACGGCAACATCGGTCACATTGACAAAGTATGGTGTTTCCACTACAACAGCCCTGTTGATAACAATCCGGTTCCGGACGGTGATCCCCCGCCCGAACTGGACTGGGACATGTGGCTTGGCCCATTGCGTTGGCGATCGTACAACAAGAAGTACCATCACGGCGTTTTCCGCTGGATAATGGGGTCCGGCGGCGGGCAGATTCGCGACCGCGGCGCCCACGTCATGAGCTGCGCCAAGTGGTGGATGGGCGCCGACGACACCGGCCCGGTCACCATCGAGGCGACGGGTACTTCGCCGCCCAAGGGCCTTTGGGATTCGGCCGTCACCATGCACGTGACCTATACGTTCAAGAACCCCGATTGGGTTTTGATCTGGGACCAGCACACGGGCAACGCACCCCCGGCAGAGGAGAGAAAGAAAGGCGAGGCGAGAATTGTCCGTCCCGGCTACGGCGCCGTTTATCACGGCTCCAAGGGGACCTTCACGCATTGGGGCGGCGACGGCGGCACGTGGGCTGAGAGAAAAGCCCGCGAATGGGTACCGCCCGCCGGTGCGAAAGATGTCTATAAGAGCCCTGGCCACATGGAGGATTGGTTCAAAGGAATCACGACCGGCGCAAAGACCATCATGAACACCGAAGCGGCGGTCGGCGTCGCGAACCTGTGCATTCTGGGCAACCTTTCCTTTATCCTTGGCCGCAAGCTCCATTGGGACCAGGCGAAGCAGGAAATTGTCGGAGACGAAGAGGCCCGGCGCTTGATGAGTCGGCCGCAGCGCCATCCCTATCACCTGTAATCAGTGGTGGTCGCCTGACCAGAGTCAATATCCGTATCTCACGGCGACGACGGCCGCCGAAAGTAGGGCCTCGCCGTCTGACCGAGGGTTGTGCCTACTTATCGCAGAAACCTGGAAGCGGTAGAATCGGCTGGCGCCGCCGAAGTGGGCGACACCGCGGCGGTCTTCGGCTTGTGGAATTCTCCCACTTCAGGGAAGGAAAACCAATTTTAGACGGAGGGAAGACAATGGCAGGGAATCTTAGTCGGCGGGATTTCTTAGTCAGGTCCGGGCAAGCGGCTGTGGGAGTCGGTCTGGGACTGGCGGCGCCCCGGAGCGCTCCCGGCGGCGCGGCACTCGGAGCAAGCGAAAGAATCGTCATGGGACTGATCGGCTGCGGCGGGCGAGGGCAAGCTGTCCTGGGTAATCACATGCGCCATCCGGAAGTGGCGGTGGCGGCAGTTTGCGACCCGGACGAGGCTCGCATGAAACAAGCCGCCGGGAAAATCAAGAAGCAGCTCGGTAAGGAGCCGCAACAGATCAAGGATTACCGAAAGCTCCTGGAGATCAAGGAAATTGACGCGGTGGTTGTGGGGACGCCGGATCACTGGCACGCATTGACCACCGTTGACGCTTGCAACGCCGGGAAGGACGTGTACGTCGAGAAGCCGATCGGCCACAACATCGCTGAGGGGCGGGCAATGGCCAACGCTGCCAGGCGGAATAAGAGAGTTGTCCAGGTCGGCACACAGCAGCGAAGCGAGGGGCCGTTCTTCAAGGCCGTAACAGCTATCAAGGACGGGAGAATCGGCAAGATCAGCGAGATTCTTATCAACTTCCACGGCAATGAGCTGCCCAACGGTTTGGGGAATCCGCCCGATGAGGACCCGCCTCCGGGCGTGGACTACGATTTGTGGCTCGGACCCGCGCCAAAACGGCCTTTCAACAAGAACCGATTCCATTACCAGTGGCGGTGGTTTTTCGATTACGCCAGCGGGAAGATAGGCGATTGGGGGATTCATCACATTGATATCGTCCATTGGGCGATGGACCCGACGACCGGATACGAGATTGCTCCTATCACTGCATCTTGCACCGGCGGAAAATGGATTCTCCCGGATAACCGCGATACGCCCGACACACAGGAGGCGATCTTCCAATATCCCGCCATCGGCAAGAATCCACCGTTTATCATGACCATATCGGTGAGGTTCTGCAACGCTCGGGCTGGGGGCGACGGGAATTACGGCATCAACTTCTACGGCTCCAAAGGCACCATTTACGTTGACCGCGGCCGGCTTGAAGTCTGGGGTGAGAAAGGCAACAAAATCGAACTGGAGGACGTCAAAGCGGGCGGAGACCATGCGCGCAATTTCCTCGACTGCATCAAGAACCGGAAGAATCCCATCAGCGACATAGAAATCGGGCATCGCTCGACGACCGTCCCGCACTTGGGCAACATCGCCATGCGAGTCGGGCGAACGATCCACTGGGACGCCGAGAACGAGAAAATCCTTGGCGACCCGGAAGCGAGCCGCTTTCTGTCTCGCACGTACCGGCCGCCGTGGATCTTCCCGAGCTATTGAGAAGTTCTGACAGAAGCCGCAGGGCGGGAGATTTTCGCCGGAGAACCGGTGAAAGAGTTTTCTTGCAGGTTTTTCCTCGACAGAGATGGAGGTGTGTTCATGAATCGCTTGCGCACGATTACAATGGTTCTGATCGCGACACTGAGTCTGTTCTTCTGCGGAACCGCTTGGGCCGCGGAGACGGTCATGGGGAACTATGAAGGGAAGTGGTATGGCGATGAGGGGCTCGAAGGGGACTTATCTGTGAAGGTTGCTGATGAAGGGAAAGGTAACTATCGCGCAATCGTGAAGGTGGACATCGGGGAGGCTGAGCCCGCCAAAGGTGTGATGCAGGGCAAACAAAAAGGGGACAAGGTGGAGTTCAAAGGAGCAGTCGAGGCTGGTGGCATTCCAGACAGAGTTTACCATTCCACGGGTCAAATCTTCGAGGGGAAATTCACCGGGCGATTTGCTGGCCCCGATGAACAGGGAACCTTCGAGATGAAAAAGGTGACGAAGAAGTCACCCACCCTCGGCGCCAAGCCGCCAAAAGGCGCCATCGTCCTTTTCGACGGCAAAGACCTCTCCAAATGGGAAACGAAAAAGGGGCAGGCTAACCCCTGGAAACTTGTTGAAGGGGCGATGGAGATTGTCCCCGGCGCGCCTGATATAACAACAAAAGATGAGTTCGGGGACTTCAAGCTCCACCTGGAATTCCGGATTCCCCTCATGGAGGAAGCTCGCGGACAGGGTCGCGGCAACAGCGGCGTGTTCCTTCCGGGCAACTGCGAGGAACTGCAGGTTTTAGATTCTTTCGGGTTCGAGACCAGCAACGGTTCGTGCGGCGCCATCTACGATCAAAAGCCGCCGGACGTGAACGCCTCGCTGCCGCCAGGAGAGTGGCAGACGTACGACATCACCTGCCTCGTCCCGAGGTTTGACGAAAAGGGCACGATGATTCGGAAGACGATTCTCACC
>JABMQX010000337.1 GCA_013203085.1 bacterium
GCATCGAGGTTGACGGGCTCTGTTCTTTCGTGGATAATGTCCAACCGAGGTGAGAGATAGTCTTAGGGCGAGTTGTCGTTAGGACCGGCCCCTTGCTTCCCTGTGGTGTGGACGCGGGAGAGGGCGCGACATTGTCAAGGTCGGAAACTGCAATGAGACATAAGGAAGTCCTGTAATCATTCATGCGCCAGAGCACCGCCAAGTGCAAAATGTCAGATGAAGGGAGTGGACATGGACAAAAATGCCGTGTGTGTGTCGTGCGTGATCTTCTTTTTGAGTTCGGTGAGCGCTGCTTTAGGGCAGGTGGCGGTCAATTCCGGCCTGTCGGAGAAGGAAGCCGGGCAGTTCGCCTTTGACAGCGAGGAAGCCCTGGCCGTGTGGACGATCACAGGCGACGTGGCCATCGATCTGACGAAAGGTCGCGACGGCAGCGGCGGCTCGCTCAGGGTCGGCGCCAACGGCAAGGCTCTGGTGAAGCTCCGCGACCCGGATGAATCGGGCAAGGTCGAGCTCTGGGTATACGACGACGGCTCCGGGCCCGAAGACCCCAAGGCAAACCGGATCGGTCCGCGTTGGGGCCTGGTCCAGAGCGACGGGAAACTCCTGGCCGCCGGTGTCCTCTACGCCAGCTATCTGGGCGGCACCGAAGGTTACACCGCCACAGCCTGTGACGGCAAACATTGGTTCAACCAGTTGTTCTGGCTCGGCGTGAAACGCGCGCCGCCTGGCTGGCACAAGTGGACATTCGATTTCGATGCGGAGGATGGCCTGCAGATCCTTCACAATGACCAGGAGGTCAACGCGGTGGACTCCGACAAGACCGGTTTGCAGGGCTTCAGCGCCATCGCCATCTGGGGCGATGCCGGCCAGGGCGACGAACAGACAGTCTGGGTGGACGACCTGTCGGTTACGTTGGGCGGCCCGGTGAAGATCCTCCCCGACCCCGGGGAGGCCGATCCGTACGACGAGAAGGCGCTCGCGGCGGACCAGACCATCCGGCGGACGGTCGTCATTTATTCCAAGGACAACTCGCCCTCTGCCCCGAAGCTCGAAGACCTGCCGCTGCGGGAGAGCGTCTCGCAATACGGCATCGCCTGGACGTTCGAGCGACCGGCTCGTGTCGGGCAGTTCATCAACGGCGACTGGTACGTCGTGGGTCCGGTGACGATCACGACGATCGATCCCCCGCCGCTCTACGGCAGCGAGATTTCAAGACGCCAGTTGGACCGCATGGACAAGGAGCGCCCGGAAGGCCAGCGCGTCCGCAACGGCTTCATGCTCAATCCGCCGGCCCAGATGAAAGTCGCCTACGACAGCGGCGTCCGGAACTGGTTCGATCCTTCGCTGACCAAGAAGCTGCCCGTGACGATGAAGCCTGGCGATTCGCTCGTCTCCACCATCAGCATGCCCAAGGGCCTGGTGCTGCATGCGCAGCTCCGAAACAAGATCGAGCGCGGCGTGGACGACAGCA
This sequence comes from bacterium, assembly GCA_013203085.1. GTDB lineage: Bacteria > Auribacterota > JABMQX01 > JABMQX01 > JABMQX01 > JABMQX01. Next base: position 1,472 of record JABMQX010000337.1, read on the forward strand.
GCCCGATCCGCACCGCGGCGGTTCTGACTTGCGTGGGGGCTCCGCAGCCGCCGGACGCCTTCCGGCCGGCCTTCTGCGACCGCAAGCAGCGGGTTTATCTGGCCCGAAACCTAAGGCGCGAGCTGCTGCCCACGGCCGCCGCGACCAGGAGCATCCCCAAGGTCCAGCAGTACGTCCGCTTTACCCAGCGGCCTTGGGTGGGAACGTGCTTCTTTGGCTTCGAGGAGCCTGTGGAGAACATGCCGCAATACGGCCTGGAGTACGGTCGTGTCGTCGGCATCGCCGCTCTGCTGCTCTGCACCGATCTGAAGCCCGAACAGAAGGAACCGCTTCTCGTGAACTACGTTCAGGTGGGCATTGACCTGGGCGGCATTGTCCGCGAGGGTCACCCCGGCTGGACTGGCTGGGGCGGACACGGCAGTGGACGCAAATTGCCCATCGTCTTCGCCGGACTCCTCCTGGGCAATGACCAACTCGCCAACATCAACCTCTCCTTCCCAAAAGTGAGCTTTGGCCAGGACGAGCAGACCGCCTACGGCGATTGCTGGACCGGCGCCAAAGTCGTGTTCACCGGACATTCGGGGATTGACGCGGCGACCGGCGGGGGCCGGTCGCGGGGCAGCGGGTGGGGGCCCTACGAACATACGCCGCCTTCGCAGTGGGACGATGGTAAGAACACCAGCGAGAGCTATCGCCGGTGCTGCACGAGCGTCGGCTGGGTAGCCCAGGCCCTGGCTATGCGGCTCATGCACGCTGAGAAGTCCTGGAGCCACGACGCCTTTTTCGATTACGTGGACCGCTGGATGTACGAAGACGACGCCGCTTTCGTGAAGACCATCAAGGAGGCGACCGGCCGGGACCATGACAGAGAGTGGGCGCGCCAGGGTCAGGCCTGGGACGCCTTCGTCAATGAGATGTGGGCAAAGCACCGCCCGACGCTCCCAGCACCGCCCGACGGATGGAAGAAGAAACACGATGACGCCTATTACCGTACGGCCATCGAAAAGTCGCAAAAGTAGGGCGAGGAGACTGTGTGCAGTTTTCCGACACCACGCTGGAGATTCAGCCGAAAAGCCCCTTTTTTGACATGCGTTTTGATTGATGTCCCAGGAGGCGCCTCGGAGTATCAAGCTGCATAGACAACATCGTGGCCACGTCGTGGTCGACAGCAATCCACGATCAGTGTGAAAAGGACTATTGCGACGGCCAGACCAAGAGAAAATCCCCGTAGGGGCCAGCGGTGCCCGCGATGATGGTCAGGTTGGCTACGGTACCTGCCCACAGTCAACCGTCCCCAAAAAGCGCAATTATGCTCCACCTCAATTTCCTATCGTGCGTTTTGTCAACTATACGTGCGAACTCTGAACGATTGGCGGGAGACGGCAGCCCATGGCGCTGCCCATAAGCATCCTGCGTCATTTTCCGATCTGGACCGTCGAAGAACCCAGCTTAGTACGTGGTGGCAGGTTCAAGACTGGCCATTCTCCGCTTTCGGAAACGTGAAAACGCCTTGGCGAAGAAGCGACAACGGCTTCTGGACCGCAGGGACCATAATGCGCGCCTCGATCTTCATACAAGGAATCATCTTGAGGGAAGGACAGCAAGTTCCCCTTTCAACAGCGTGCAACCTCTGATCATCAGCGAGAAGGAGACCGGCCAGATTTCAGATGTTCTACTGTACACAGGTTAAGGCCCAAATCGCGCGATTTCGCTTTTAAGCGGCGCGATAGGCCAAAAAACGCGGTCCGGCTGCGTGAGGCGGGGGTCATTCGTCGGTTCAGGTGGAGGATAGTGGCGTAATTGCCGTTGTTCGTGTCGTAGGTGCCGACACAGCAGTCTATTAGGATGACATCAACTGTTACCGATTTGGGGAACCGGTTTTTGACCATTAGAGAGCGCTTTTTGCGCCGCAGGAACTCACGGTCCTCAAGCACAAAATGCGATCTGATTTCGCCATCTTGCGATATCGTCGTGCATTCGCTTCCAGATCAGTCAGCCGGCCGTTGCCCGCTCCTCCAGCTCCGCCCTGAACGCTTTTACGGATTCTCAAGGATGCTGTAGAAACGGTGCGAAACGACAGAAGAGGGGACACCACCTCTTGAGCCGTCGTCGGAGACGGTTAACTTAGCATGGTCAGACTATTGGCAAACATTATCGTCGTGGTCTTTGCCATGGGGGCACGGCCCGGCGGCGGCATCAGGGTGAGGCTCCCGCCCGTAACCTCCTCAGTATCCAGAAACACTCGCCGGCGTTGAGTCGCATGGTCGAGAAGGTACCGAGATCATCGTCCCACCATTTTCCGTCATAAGGTTCGCCCCAGCCGGCGACGATGTAGGCCGTAGCATAGCTTTGCATGCCAGAATCCCACTTCCAGAGCGTGTCGGCGTCCTCGGCGCTCGTGCCACCGGTGAGCGCTTCCTTAAACATGTCCCCTAC
>JABMQX010000338.1 GCA_013203085.1 bacterium
AGTCTCGGAGGGAAGCATGCCGGTTACAACTCTGCTCTCGGTCGTGCGGTTCAGAATGTCCGCCTTGCTCAGAATCCACAGAACGACGAGATATGCCACGTACTCTCAACGAAAGCCGAGAAACGCTCTTAAACGTGCGCATAGAAGAAAATCGCGCGCTTTGGCAATGGTACGGCGCGACTCTCTCAAAAACAAGCCGGTGGCCTTCTGCTCGTCTTGCACAGTCAGTTTGAAGGTAGCAGCGAGATGCGCGTCACTCGATTCCGATTCTGTAGAACTTCTGTGGGCCTATCATGTCAGGGTCGCTCCAGGTCGTAGATTCACCTTGTGAGGGTATGGTTTCCTCGACGTCCCAAACACCGCTCGACAGATCGAAGCACGACTGAACGGTGTACGTATCGCCGGGACGACTTATCCATGTCAGCGTTGGCAGAACCTGTGTGATCTTGAAAGGGAAGGAACCGTACTCGTAAGCCCCCATGTCCACCGTGCCGGCCCAGATGCGGGGATTGCCGTCCAGGTCAACAGCATCCTGCATCCAGTCCTCATTCATCCCGGCGTCAATACAGGGCGAACCCGCCTTCAGACGGTAACCTCCCTTGACGAAGCGTGGGTCCTCGGCAATGTTCCCTTCGCCGCCCCCAGCCCAGTCCTGAATGCAGGAGTGGTTCGGGTTGCCGGAGTCAAAAAGCTGCGGGGAGCTATTCCCCCAGATGATGCAGTTCCGGATCAGCCCGTCGCACAGAGCCAGTCCCCCGCCGCCCGAGTCTACCGTGTTGCGACAGATCGTGTTGTTCTGGATCGTGCCGTTACACCACCGCAGTCCACCGCCAAGCTCAACGGCTGAGTTACCCGTGATTGAGTTCCCCACTATCAGGCCGTCACAGGCAGCCAGGCCAGCGCCTTGATAGGCCGAGTTGCCGGTGATACTATTCTTCTGTACGGTGCCATCGCACCGATACAGTCCGCCACCAAAGTCAGCGGCCGCCGAGTTGTCCGAAATGGCATTTCCCTGGATCGAACCGTTGCAGTACGATAGACCTCCGCCGTTAATTCCGGCCGAGTTGCCAGTGATCTCGTTGTTCCTGATCGTACCGTCGCACAAAGAAACACCGCCGCCATCCCGTGTGGCTGAGTTCGCCGTGATTATGTTGTTCTCGATGGTGGCGCGCGACCGATAGTCGGGTGTTCCTCCACAGATTCCGCCGCCTGTGTCAGCCTTGCCTCGCTGAATCATGAAACCCGAGAGTACGCAGCTTTGATCCTCCGTGCCCGCAAATGTCACAACCGGTCCAGCCCCTCTCCCGTCAATGGCGGTCTTTTCCACGATGGCCCGATCTGTTGGCTGCGTGCTTCGAAGAACGATATTCGCGCCTCTCAAGGTAATGTTCTCCTCGTAGACGCCTTCGGCGACGATTACCGTATCGCCGTCGTACGCCGCGTCAATCCCTTCCTGAATTGCTATGAAGGCTGTTTCCCATGAGGTTCCGTCGCCGGATGCTGGGGCAGAGCCACCCACATACCAGGTCGCCTCAGGGACAGGCTCAGCTGTCGTTGTGAAACTGTACGTGACTTGCTCCATCACGTTCGCCGGAGAAAACAGGTCCGCGGCATCTACAGTGACGGTCACTTTTTGGCTGTAAGGAAGATCTGAGGGAGGCTTGTAGCTCACGATGTAATCCTTTGCCGTGCCCGATACCGTCGGTGTCACCTCCAGGCCACTGACTGTCATGACGATGCTCGTTTCGTCCACGCCATCGCCGTGGTCCCTCACATGTAAAACGATATTAGTGCTGATGGGCGCATGGGTGGCATCCGGAGCGGGGTATACATCCCAGACATAAGGGGGCCTCGTGTCTTCGATCGGGCTGCTGCTGTACTCGTACACCCCCATGTCCACCGTCAGGAAGGAAACTCCATGCAGAATCCGCGGATTGCCGTCCGGATCAACCGCATCCCAGATCCAGTCCTCGTTCCGCCCAGCGTCAATGCAAGGCGAATCCGCCGAGAGGCGGTAATCGTTGTCCTCGTAAGTCTCCGGGTCGTCATCCGGGCCATCCGGGTCAACGAATCGCGGATCATCGGCTATATTCGTCCCCACTCCTGTCCAACCCTGTATGCAGGAATAGCCGGGCGGACTCGATTCTCCGATCTGCTCAACGGACGAAGGAGCATTTCCCCAGATGATGCAGTTGCTGATGGTGCCGTAGCACCAGCCCAGTCCCCCGCCCGTCCCGCCATGGTTCATAACGATGGTATTATTCCTGATGGCGCCGAAGCAGAAACCCACGCCGCCGGCGTTGCCGGCCCGGTTGGCCGAGATGAGGTTATTGCGGATGGTGCCATGGCAAAACCAAAGCCCACCCCCGTATGAACCGGCGCTGTTCCCTGAAATCATGTTCCCTTCGATTATGCCGTTGCAAAAGAAAAATCCCCCGCCCCGGTCACCGGCGATGTTGCCCGAAACGACGTTGCCCTGGACGATGCCGTCGCAATTGAACAACCCACCGCCATCGTCGTTGCCTCTGTTGTTGGAAATGGCGTTGTTCCGGATGGTGCCGTTGCACCTCGAGAGGCCCCCGCCGTCACGCTCGGCAACGTTGTTGGAGATCGTGTTCCCGGTGATAAAACCGTCGCAGTAGGCCAGCCCACCCCCATCGGAGGTTGCCGTGTTGCCTATGATAACATTGTTGCCGATTGTAGCGTGGGTTCGCTCAATCAGCGTCCCCCCGCAGATCCCGCCGCCCTTCTCAGCGCTCCCATTGCGAATGGTGAATCCTGAAAGGACGCAAGTTTGGCTTTCGGTGCCGGTGAATGTCACCACAGGGCCGGCCCTGCTGCCATCAATAATCGTGTTCTCGACTGCAGTCGGATCGGCTGGGTTCATGCCCCTGAGGACGATGTTCTTTCCCCCGAATGCAATGTTCTCAGCATAAATCCCTTCTTCGACAACCACCATGTCACCATCGGATGCCGCGTTAATCCCCTCCTGGATCGTCTTGAAGGCGGATTCGGCCGAAGTCCCGTCGCCGGGCTCAGAAACCGCCCCATCCACGTACCAGGTTGAGCCCCAGGCTGCGAGAGAACCACAAGCTATGAAAACGATGGCTGCGACAGTAAGAGTCTTTCTCATTTCTGTCCCTCCTTAGATGTTCAGAAGTTCATTTGCCCTCCATAGATATATTTCCCTAAAAGCTTGCGATATGCCTCCCGAAATGAAAAAAAACTGAGAGGTGCTCCTATTTTGCTCATTGCAAGGAGTGTGGGGAGGAGTGTCACCGCAGGGCACGTGCAGATCAAGGAGATGCAGCCTGCCTCTCCTGAGGCCACCATGTTTCGTGTGCTATCCCAGTGTTCTGTGGTCTCCGCGGTTAGACCAATCCTTAGCCACGCCTCATTCGGTGCCGGACACGGCTCGTTTTCCGCCTTGACGCATAACTTAGACGGAGTAAACTGATTGTAGGCAATCCACAGGAATTGATGTCATCCATGTCAAATTTATGTGCTCGACGCAGATTCTCTTTTCCGTACCTGCTGGGCACGAATGATTAGGGGGAACCCATGATGACCGAACGCCAAGATGACAGCCGGATGCCTCCGATCAGCGGCCCGGGGTCTGAAGGAGATCGTGGTCTGTCGGGTGCCGTGCCGGAAGTTAAGGGTTACGAGATCTCAGGCCCCCTGGGCCGTGGCGGCATGGGGACGGTCTGGAGTGCTGTCCAGTTGAGTACGTACCGTGA
>JABMQX010000339.1 GCA_013203085.1 bacterium
CGCGAGCCCCCACTCCTTCAGGAAGTACACAGCCCACTTGTACATCCCCATCGGCCCCACCGGCAGAATGAAGATGACCTCCTTCCCTTCCTGGCGAGTCTTTCCTATCTGAACGGCGATCTCGTGCCCCATTTTCACGTCGAATTCCTCCAACGTCTGACAAGGAACGGGAGAAAAAGCCTCGTGCCACCATTCCTGCCGTTCGAGGACTGCTGCCGGGTCCTGCCCGGCACATTCATCAATCTTCTTCAGGTCCCACCCCGCCGGAAAGAATCCCTCCATCATGGAACCTTTGATTGTGCTTATCAGATCCATTTTCTTGTTCCTTTCTCGATACATATGAATTTATCAGGAGAGCGGATTCTGATTCGAAAAGAATCTCAGGGTGAAACCGACGGCAGGAGTTCTACCCGACCTTTTTCACAACCACTCTGTTCCCTTCGACCTTCGTCACCACCACTTCGCAGCCCTTGGGGATGAATTCTCCATCGCTGACCGCGTCTATTCTCGTCTCGCCGATTTCGATCTTTCCTGCCGGCCGCAGCATGCTCACGGTAATCCCCGTTTTCCCGACGAGCGATTTCTTCCCCAAGTCCGCAGCGACGAAGCCGTTCGAGGAATCGCTCCGCCCCCCGAGAACGAAGCTCTTGCCGACAACCGACCCCGGTTTGCTCGCCATACGACCCAAAATCCACACCATGAAAATGACAAAGATGCCCAGGAAAATGATGCTTCCGAAAAGTGCTATCAACCATTGCCCGGCGGAAAGAACACCATGCAGCCAGATCAGCATGACCACAAGAAGGACGATCACTATCAGCTTCGGTAGCAGGATAACAGGGTGGATAATCATGGTTGTTCTCCCTCAACTGCGCCCTTGCGCCTGTGCGTTTAGCTGTTCTGATCCCTCTTCGTGTCTTGGTGTTAAAAAGAGACGAGTCCCAAACACAAAGACACAAAGACAGAAAGACGCAAAGCATTGCATCACATTTCGTAGGGAGTCGGAGAACCGTCTCCGTACTCCGCCGGCCTCACACGCGAGGTTAGTCCGTGCAATTGGCGCGGGCAGCGCCCGCGTCCGCCATTATTTGAAAAGGAAACGTCTTCACTTCGTCTGAGGCTTCACCTTTCCCCAGACGCGAACGTCGTCGAAATTTCCCGTGTCGTCAAAGGACCCGAGGCCCAGCCTTCCCCAGGCGAAGGTCTTGTCGCTCGCCGTCATGACCGGCTTCTTCATGTCGTCGAAGAAAACCTTGATATTCCCATTCTTGACATTGCGAACGACCCGGACCAGGTGATATTTGTCGTCCCACTTCGTCCCGCTCGTCCTCGTCTTCGCGATAGAGACTCGCGGCTCACCGTTGACGATGAAAATCGAGTTGGCGTTGGCGTCCGCCTTCGAGCCGAGGTGGACGTAGTAGAAATGGGACGCATCCTGATAGCCGAAAAAGAGACAGAGGTCCCTATGCCCGTACTCCTCGTTAGTGGATTTCAACTTTGCCTCGAAAACGAAATCTGAAACCGTAATTTCCTTGACCAAAGAGAAATTTAGGGGTGACCGAACGGGCGGAGAGTATTTCGAGCCCTTGAAGAGCGAATAGACATGATTATCTTCTTCCGCGACGATTTTCCACGCGCTCGTGTCGCTCGGCTGCCAGCGCTCTGCATTCCCTTTCTCGAAACTTTCCTTGAAAACCAGCGGCATTCCTTTCACCTTTGCCGGCGGCCCTGAAGCCTTTTCCTCTGCCATCGAAAGTGCGTAGCAAAGAACGCAGGAGACCGTCAGAACAACCAGCGTCACAACCTTTTTTCCCATTTTCATTCCCTCCGAGTTTGATCTCTATCTGGGGTACAGCGGGGCAAAAGCAGTTCGCTTCTCATTCTCGCCAATACAGTCCGTGAGTCAAGGACAAAACCGACGTCCCTCTCACTGCTTCCCTGGTCTCTTCCATTCTACACCGGCAGGACCCAGGGCGAGCGATAGGGACGCGACAGCAACCTGTTGGCTTGCTCATCTCCGATGAAGCGCTGTCTGCGGGCGTCGAAATGCAGCTTCCGCCCAAGCCGCTGAGCGATGATGCCGAGAAGACACCACGATGTCGTCCTGTAACCGGTCTCCACGTCCGCGTTCGGCATTTTTCGGCTTTTCACACATTCGAGGAAATTGCGGACGTGTGCGCCGTGATTCAGAGAGCCGGTCTGATCCGCCACAACCTCCCGTTTCGGCTCGGAATAAACCTTCCAACCGCCATAGTCCACAACGAGAGTTCCCTCCGAGCCATAGAAGGCGAAACCCAGCCCGCGATTTCCAATGGGATGACTGGACCACATCCGGTGCTCCCACACCACGCTGAAGCCTGGGAAATCAAACGTCGCCACTTGTGTGTCCGGCGTATCTCGCCCATCGTGGAGATGGAAGATGCCTCCGGTTGATGCAACCGCCTTCGGATAATCCACGTTCATTCCCCATCGGACAATATCAAGCAGGTGCACCGCTCGGCCGCCGAATTGCCCCGTGCCGTAGTCCTTGAACCACCGCCAGTTGACATGGAAACAATCCGGATTGAACCGGCGCCGCGGCGCCGGCCCTAACCACATATTGTAGTCCACTCCCTTCGGAGGATTTTTGTCCGGACCATGCGACAGGGGCGAGTGCTTCCCGACAATCCACGCCCGGCAAAGACCGATTTTCCCCAGCTTTCCCGACCGGGCATACTCGACTGCCGTCTTCATGTGCTCCGTACTTCGGAGCTGCGTTCCCAGTTGCACGACGCGTTTGTTCTGCCTGGCTGCCCTTATCATCGCTAACCCTTCGGCAATCTCGTGGGAAAGAGGTTTCTCCACGTACACATCTTTGCCAGCGCGACAGGCGTAGATTGCGCCCGAGCGTGCCGGTGCTCGGGCGTCCCGACGACGACCGCGTCAATATCCCTGTTCGCAATCACCCTCCGAAAATCCTCCTCGACCTTCAGGGCTTTGCCCTGACGGCTTTCGAGCTCCTTCGGCACACGTGCCGAATGGGGGTCGTCCACGTCCCACACGGCAACAACTTCCACCATCCCGGCGCCCATCATTCCGTAGAGGTCCGTCGAACCCATCCCGCCGCATCCGATTATCGCGACGGGAACCTTCTCGCTCGCCGGCGCCGCGAGGGCGCCTTCCGCCCGGGAAACGATATGCGGGCCAAGAGCGTGCGCTCCCAATCCCATCGCTGGCGCTGGAAGACCGCTTTTCCTGAGGAAATCTCTTCGATTCATGCTTTTCATGGTATGCAGCTCATCATCTCTGTTTTCCACTTCTCCACGGCGCATTCTTTATTGAGGTGACTCGTTTCTGCCCTCCCTTAATTTCCAGCGCTCTCCACGGTACCCTCCAGCCGGATGTGGACAATCCGGTCATATCCGCTCGGTTGGAAGTCCCGCGAGTCCACGATAAAGTCAAAAGATTCCCCTTTTTTC
>JABMQX010000340.1 GCA_013203085.1 bacterium
GCGTCCTCTGCGTTCTCCGCGGTTATCTCTTCCAGATTTCGCCCTGCGCAAGCTGCCCACGCGCTTCGAGGTGCGTCCCGCAGGAGCAGGGGGCAAGTTCAGGTCCCCTTTAAGCCATTGCTTTTTCCCGAAGGAGATTATTGGACCTGCTCTTCTCAAACCCTCCGCTCCTGCGGTAACGGCGTGCCGCTGTGAGTCTCCCCTCTTAGTTGCCTGTCTCGACCTTGACCCATTGAGCCAGGGCTTTTGTGCTGTACAGAGCCAACCCGGCAATGAGCCTCAGCCGACGAAACACGCTATCGCGGTCCTGATGCACGACTTCCGGACTGATCTCTACCAGCTTCCCCGGCTTCGCCGGAATGAATCCCGTCAGTCCTACTCCCTGTCCGACGCATCCCGCAGTGATCCGCGTGACCCCCTGGAATCCCCCGGTGGTCTCGGTGTCAATGTAATCGTTCACGAAAATCGGGATGCTGCTGAAGCTGTTGACGGTCATCGAGCCCTTCTTGCCGCTGATGGGGTCGCTGAACCCTATCTCGATGTTCTCCACCTCTCCCGCGGTTGACCGGACCAGCGCCCGGTAGTCCCGCAGTGCGACAGAGTTCATGATGATGAAATCCACCTGCCCATCTTTAGCTGAAACCTTTCCCAGAAGCTGCTCCAGACCGGAGAAGGAGATGCTCGAAGCCGATGTCGTCGCCAGGTCCAGAATCTGGCTCGAATCCACAAGGCTGTTGATGCCGGTGATCTGCCCGTTAGAACCTGTGCCGCCGATCAGCCCAGCCTTCCACAACCTTCCGATTGCCCGTGCCTTCTCCTGAATCTGCGCCGCCATCTGGTCCGTCTTCTCGCTCATCGTCAGCTCTTCCAGAGCGTCCACTTCCCCGTCGGCGACAATCCGACCGAAACTCGCCGTAACCTGCGTGATCGAGGCCGGCGTCTTGTTCACCGTATCGCCCACCGAATACCACGCAGCCGTCCCGGCGGTGTTCAGACTTCTGTTGTACGTCAGCGACTTGCCCTCGACCGCCACGAACGGCAGCACACGGGAAAACGCGTCAACCGTCAATATCTCTGCGATTATCCCCTGCACTAACTTGCTCTGCGAGAGCAACCCAGCCTTTGCCAAACTCAAACTTGCCATGAGCTCTTTTCCCTCCTTATATCTGCCCCAGAGCGCGCCGAAAGCAGGAACGAGCTTTTACGGAAGCTCCTTTCTCTGCGGTCTCTGCGCACTCTGCGGTACATGTTCTTCCCTTTATTCCTGTTCCAATTCCGCGAGTGTCAGCGCTGAGGGCTTTGTGCTTTCCTCGATCAACCCCTCGGCGATAAGATCACCACTTGTGGTCGCCACGCCGGCAAAGCCGCGCCCGGCCCCGCCTGAGCCGGTGCTGCCGCTTCCCCCTCGGGCTTGACTCGCCTTCACCAGGTGGGGATTCTCAGCCAGAAACAGCTTGACCTGCTCCTCCACGGTCATGAACTCCCCGTTGCGGTTGAGCTGTCGTTCGCCTTTCTCGTCGAGGACTATCGGCTCGAGGTCTTCCCCCAACTTCACTCGATCCTTCAGGAGTTTCCGGACCTGATCCGGGTTCACGGCACTGTTCGCCGCAGCAGCGAAAACAAGCGCCTTGTCAATCCTCAGCTCGCTGATCGTTCGCACGAGGTTCTCGTTCTCCTCCTGCGCCGTCCGAACAGCTTTTTTGTGAGCTTCTTCCTCCTTCTTGCGGCGCTCCAGTTCCCGCTTGTGCTGCTCGAGAACCTTCCGGTCGAACTGCACCTGCCGCATCAGCTCCTTCCTGAAGTTCGGAATGAAGACCTTATTGAGCCATTCCTGCTGCTCTTTCGAGAGATTCGGCTTCCTCGGAACCGAAGCACCAAGCTCCGCCTCGCTGCCTGCTACGGCGCTATCCGAAACGGGCAGTCGGTCCTCACGCTCGCTCACGTCTTCATTCCCCATGTCTTTTACCTCCGTGTCCGGAGTCTGCTCTGCCGCGCTCACCGCGTCAGAACCCGTTACCATCTCGTCAGATGTCGTCATTTCTTTTCCTTTCCTTCTTGCGGCTCAGCAGCCGCCATTCATGGAACCGCTGATGAACGCCGGTGAACGCCGATCCGCTGGGGCGCGAGGTCAATCTGCGTCTATCCGCGTGCATCTGCGGTCAGAAAACAAAAAGGGCAGGATCACGGACGCTGCTTTCTTTGCAACATCCGCATCCTGCCCTGTTATCTTTTCAGTAGCAGGCCGCCGGAACCCTCGGCCCGGCACTCAGGCTTGTTTTACATTCTGGCGGGAATATACTATATCACTACCGCTTTGTCAAGAACATTTTTCAATGCGATAAATCTCTGTCTTGACAAAGACGCAAAGTTGTCACATTGAGGAGGGGGGAGAAGGTTGGATGGGTTTAACCTGTGGAGATGATGCATGCTGGGAGGGACCGGCCCCCCCCTTCTCCTTCTTCTTCTCGTTCTCGTTCTCTTTCTCCTTCTCCTTCTTAACGCGGATTGGGTCGCCAACATTATGTTTGCGCGCGCGCTCCTCGTCGGCGCGAACGAGTCCGGCCCCTGCGCGTGCGCGCACGCGCTGAGGTCGCTCGAAGCGCGGCCCTACCAGGCTGTCCGCGGGCTCGCCATTCGGGCCCGGGTACAGGCGCCTCTTTTTATAGTCCACGCGGAACGGTTGGCGCCTGGGAAACGCCGGGAAATGCGCGTAGGTCCCCCCGCGCGCCTCGTAGAGTACTATGAGGCCGGCGGACGCCATCTCGTCACGGCACTTTTCCAC
>JABMQX010000341.1 GCA_013203085.1 bacterium
GACGGTCAAGGAAGAGTGCGAGCTATCAAGCTCTGTGGGGATGAGCCATCCGAGCTGTTTTTTCGACCAGGCACAGAAATGGACCGGGCGCTGAGCAGAATACATGTCACCTCCCCACGCCCCCGCTGCCATTACCCCCCATACTCCAATCCCTGACGAAGAGAAGTCGGTATCGTAAAGATCGGGTAGGTCGAGGAGGTGTCCCATCTCATGGCAGATGACCCCGATGCGAACGATTGAGGTGTTGCTCCACCTTCGCTCAGAGGCGGTGCAGTACTGGGAAATGATGACTCCGTCAACGGCCACCTGGGGCCAAAGGGTTGCCATGTGAGACCAGATGCACTCCTTCGGGTTCCCCGCGTACTCCTCTCCCAGCCCGGAGTGAATAATGGTCAACATGTCAACGTAGCCATCACCATCGCCATCGTAGGGAGAGAGATCGAATCCGGTGTCGTCGAGAGCCTGTATGGCGTCTTTTGCCATTTCCCGTCGCCTGAGATCGGTCCCCCTCGGACCGTTTGCGCCGTAGTAGGCTTCGTCGTAAGGGAGAACGACCCAATCGGTAACTGTGCTGTCAATCTGAGCGCGACTGTGGGATGCCTCCCTGTAGTAATCCCGAACGCTGCCGCAGGCGCCGTCGGCGGAATATCCGGTCTCATTGAAGAGAGCGTCGAAGTCGTTGCGGGTAAAGAGGGTCGTGTGGTCGGAAAACCGGGCGAGGATGACGAGGTTCTTGATGACGTCGGTCGCCCATGTCGGCTGGCCTGTTTTGGCGGCGGACACGTGCGGGGTCCCCTTCGCTCCGTACGGGGAGGAAAGTGACGCTGATTTCGCGCCTTCCCTCGGAAAGATACTCTTCTTGCGATGGAAATCAGACGATCTCAGATGCTTCCGGATTCCCGCCTCTCCGGGGAGCATTTTGCCGACGAGGAATGGCGATTTCTCAAGCCTCTCTTCCTCGTTCTTGATGGCGTAGAACCATGAGCCGGTGCCGGCCTCCTTGATGATCGTGTATCCGGTATCGGTCTCGGTGGCGTGGCCGTGTTCGTCTCCGACTTTTCGTGCCCTGAAGGTTGTGCCATCGGGCTGCCGCAAGAGGGCAGGCTCGGGACAGGCAGGGACACAAAAGGTGCTGGTCTGGAAAAAATGGAGACAGAGAAAGGCAAAGGACAAAACGATAATCACTCGGCGAAAACGCCGTCGGTAAAGACCCTCGGCGAGGGGGACTTGCCGTCTGGCTTTGTAGTTCATTGTTCAGCGGTCGCTTACGATGTACCCAATTGGCTGAACCGAGGCCGCCTCGGCGCGCAAAAACACTTTTTCACCGAGGTTTATTACAATTTCCGTGCCATTTGAGAACACCGTTCGCTGAACAAGATGGTCCGGCGTCAAAAACTCGTGCAGGAGCATTTCCGCATAGCCCACTTTGCGGGCCACAGCGCAGACGTTCCTGTAACATTGCAGGAATCTTCCCTTATGTCGCAGCCAGATTTTGTGATCGAACATCCACATGGGAGGGGTGCCGTAAAGGATGTTGAAAAGGTCTCGCCGGTCCCACACCTCAGGCACCTTATTGTTGTAATCCCCCCAGTACCATGTCGAAACCGTGCAGTCGTGATACACAAGTTCCCACAGCGGAATGCGATAGAATGCTCCTACCTGGTATTTTAGAAAATCTTTCGTTGGCGGTTTGTAGTTTATCATCTCTCGCCCGGCGTCCGGGAGACGGTACGGCCCGAGGCTGAGCATCCCCTCGTAGTAGTGAACGTAGGGCACGGAAGGGTCAATACCCGTCTCTGTGCCTACGACGAGGTTCATGTCCTTCGAGCAGAATTCCAGTAGCCTCATTTTGTTAAGGCGGTCCGAGGAGCGGCTTTGTGGGTGATTGGGATTGTAGCACTCACGCCAGGGAGAGGCGGTCGTAGTGTCAATGAAGTGTGCTTTGTAGTTGATAGTGCGCAGCTCTTGGGGAATTTTCCGCATCGCCCTCGCCAGAGCGGGAATAGAGCAGATGACACCGCCCGGAAACCTGCCGTCTGAGCGTCGGATTTCCCATCCCCGCATCCACGATCCGTCGGGGAGAAGAACGAGGTCTTCCGGCCATCCTTCGTGCCTGGCGTTGGGTGGCTTGCCCGGGGGCCAGACGTCCTGGTAGATGTCGTACCGGCCGGTCAGGTATCCGAGGGCGTTGATCTTCTCGATCTGCTCCGCAGAGCCCCCGCTCGACCAGAGCACCTTATCCACACCGAGGGATTTCAGTTCTCGACAAACGCCGACTTTGTCTCGCTGCCATGTCCAGACGTTCACGGCGCCGATGAGGAGGTCAACGTCGGGATTTTCCTTCCGTTTCTGCTTGAGGGTTTTGAAGCGGCCAATGCTTTCGGCGTACCGTCGGTATCTTTTCGCCTGAGCGACGTATCCGCCTTTCGCGGAGAGCCAATACCGCAACTTCCTTGTATAGGCGAACTTGCCGAGAGACGGCTGCCACTCCGGCTGAATGTACAAGGGGCCGCTATCCTTTCGCGTCACGCGAATGCGCATGTCGTCGGGCGTTTCGATGATGGTCATGATGCCCTTGTTGAGATCGGTCAGACCGTACCAGGACATGCAGATGCCGTGTCCGGAATAGCCCACGAGGGTCAAAGGACGCACGGTCTTATCCTCGACTGGAAATAAAATCCCCTCGTTGAGGGGAACGACCAGGTGGAAATCTCCCTTCTCGACAAAGGGCTGAGGAAAAGGTAGGAGCGTGTTCATGTGTCCGGCTCCCAAAATCGCGACTTCGATTTCAGGAGCATTTGCCAGAGCCTTCACCGAGATTTGGAGTGTGGAACCGTTGCGGGGGTTGATGGCACGGAGCTCGTAGCCCCGCGTTCCGAGGGGGAGCGGGCGGGCGGAGATGAAGATGAGCCCTTGAGACAACTTCATCTGGCGCCATGTGTAGTTTGTTCGCCTATCTTGGATGCTCAATAGTCCGGACCTGACGTGGAACGTCGCCCGGAGAAACCGGTTGCCGAAAGTGAGCGTATCAGGTAGGGAGGCGTTTCCGGCAAGGTCCGTGAGATTGACGAGATTGACGAGTGAAAGCTCGTCGAACCACGCGGTCCCCGGACCGTTACCCGTGATGCGAAATTCGATGCTCGAACACTTTTCCGGAACCGCGAAACGTCCCTCGAGCTTCTGCCAATCGTGTGTTCCCAGCGTGGAGACCTCTCCGTAAAGCCAGTTGAGAACCTCGTTCTTCTGATTCCGGGTGACGACGCTCAGCCCGACATTCCCTCTGACATCTTGACACTTGACGAACCCGCTGATGCCGAAGAGGTCAAGTCCCCGGACCTTGATTCTCGCCTCATGGCTGACGCTCCAGTCCCGGCGGGATGTGTGGCTCACTTTGAGGGACCTGCGTCCGCGAAAAGGTGCTATTGAGTCCGCGACGGCAGACCCTGCTTCTTTGTCCCGCATCCACATGCTCGTCCAGCGTTTGGGGTAATTGTCACCCACCTCGAAGCCCGGATTACTGAGAAGATTCTTCGCTGCGTGGGACGTCGCGGGAGATAAGGCGGCGAGCAGGATCAGGC
>JABMQX010000342.1 GCA_013203085.1 bacterium
AAATCGCCAAACATTGACGCTCTGGCAGCGAGGGGAACGGTTTTCAATCGAGCTTATTGTCAACAAGCGGTGTGCAGCCCTTCGCGGACATCCCTTCTGACAGGGCGAAGACCGGACACGACCAGGATATACGACCTGCAGACGCATTTTCGACTTACTATCCCTGAGGTGGTCACGCTGCCGCAGCATTTCAAGGAGCATGGGTATCACACGCGGGCATTCAGCAAGATTTACCACGGCGGTCTCGACGATCCGAGGTCGTGGAGCGTCCGGCACTGGCGCCCCGGAGGTCCAGGGTATGCCAGGGCGGAGACGCTGGAATTTCTCCAGAAGGAGCGGCTGCGGCTGCGAAGGGAAGGGAGGAATCTGCGGACCACCGTTCTCGAGAAGGATCCACAGACAGGTATTGCACTGAAAGTTCGCCGTCCGAGGTACAGGGTGAGGGGTCCGTCCTGGGAGGACCCTGACGTCCCGGACAACGCTTTGCCCGACGGCAAGACCACCGATAAAGCGATTCAGGTTCTCCGCGAGGTCAAGGACAAGCGGTTCTTCCTGGGAATCGGTTTCCTTAAACCTCACTTGCCGTTCGTCGCCCCCAAGAAGTACTACGATCTCTATCCGCCGAAGAAATTGAGCCTTGCGGACAACCCTTTCCCACCGAAGGACGTCCCGCAGATAGCTTTGACTAACTGGGGCGAGCTCAGAAACTACAGCGACATCCCCAAGAAAGGACCTCTCTCCGATGAGAAAGCGCAGGAGCTAATCCGTGGGTATTATGCTGCGACAAGCTATGTGGACGCGCAGATCGGGCGTATCCTTCGCGAGCTGGACAGACTCGGGCTGAGGGACAAAACTGCCATCGTGCTGTGGGGCGACCACGGCTGGCACCTCGGCGAGCACGGGTTGTGGTGCAAGCACACCAACTTCGAGGACGCCGCGCGCTCGCTCTTGATTGCCAGTCGCCCAGGGCAGAAGAACGCCGGCGCCAAAACCGACGCCCTGGTGGAGTTTGTTGACATCTACCCGACTTTGTGCGATCTGTGCGGCTTGCCGATCCCTGAGGGATTGGAGGGAATCAGCTTTACACCGGTGATGGACGATCCCAAACGACCGTGGAAAAAAGCTGCCTTCAGCCAGTATCCGAGGGGGAAGATCATGGGCTACTCCATGCGAACAGACCGTTACCGCTACACGGAGTGGTCAAGCCGGGCAAGCAAGGCTACAATTGTCGAGCTCTACGACCATCAGACCGACCCCGACGAGAACGTGAACGTAGCCGGAAGAGCTGAGAATAAGGAACTCGTGAGAGAGCTGAGTAAGGCCCTCCATGCCGGCTGGCGGGCGGCTTCGCCTCCCGGGCGGTGACGGGTAAGGGCAACTCCTCATCGCAGAGGACGCTCAGGGCACAGAGACTTTTTCTGGTATCTGAGTTCTGTACCCTTTCTGCGTTTCTTCACATTTGCGGCGAACTGAATTTTTGCTATCATCCTCACCGTATCGGCGCTGTCCGGGGTGAAGAAAAAAAGGCTCAGGTGAAAGATGGAAAACAAGATTTCAAGACGGGAATTCTTCGGCAAAACGGGCAAAGTCGCTGCTGGCGCAGGACTTGGTGCCACGGCCGGTCGCTATCTCCGCATTGGTGTTGCCGCCGAGAGGGAGAGTCCGAACGAAAAAGTCCTCCTCGGGCTTATCGGATGCGGTTATCGCGGCACGGGAATCATGAGAGGGCGCTCCTTCGAAGAGGGCTTCTTCGGCCAGCCACAGGTCGGCGGCGTTGCCGCGGTGTGCGATGTGGATTCCGCGAATGCAGACCGCGCCGCCGCAATGGTTGAAAAGGAGTACGGCAGGCGACCGAGAGTCTTCAAGGATTTCCGCAAGTTGCTGGAGATGAAGGAAATTGATGTCGTAATCATTGCCACGCCCGACCACTGGCACGCCCTCCCCTTCATCCACGCCTGCGAGGCGGGAAAAGACATATTCGTCGAAAAGCCCATTTCGCACAACATCGTTGAAGCCCGCTCAATGCTCGCCGCCGCGAAGAAATTCAAGCGGGTCGTGCAAGTGGGAACCTGGCAGAGAAGCGTGCAGCATATCGTAGATGCGATAGATTTCGTGCGCGCAGGCAAGCTCGGAAAAATCTCCGTCTGCCGTGCATGGAAATGCGGAATCGCAGGGGTAGGGCGAGAGGAACCATCCCCGCCGCCGCCGAATCTCGATTGGGATTTCTGGCTCGGTCCGGCGCCATACACGGGATACCGCCGGAATCGCTGCCATTACCAGTGGCGATGGTTCTTCGAGTACGGCACGGGCGAGACTGGTGACAGCGGCGCCCACATGATGGACACAATCCTTCTCGGCATGCAAGTGAGGTCTCCCCTGGAAGTTGCCTCCTATGGTGGAAAGCTCGTGTGCGGTGAACGAGACGCGCGCACGACGCCTGACACCCAGATGGTCATCTACAAGTTCCCCGATTTCGTCATGAACTGGGAGGTTCACGTCGGCAAACCGGGGCTTGACGGAGGCGGCACCCTCGCTGCGGAGTTCATCGGTCAGAAGGGATGGCTGATCGTTGACCGTGGCAAGTGCGTCGTCCACGGCACGGACGCAAAGCCGGAAACAATCCGCAAGGTGGGCAACCACGCGGGCAACTTCCTCGATTGCGTGAAGACCAGAAAGAAACCTCGTTCCGACATCGAGTCCATGTATTACACGACAGTGATGTGCCATTTGGGGAACATCGCCTACCGAGTTGGGCGGAGCATCAAGTGGGATGGGGAGAAAGGAGTTATCATCGGCGATGAGGAGGCGATGCGCTGCCCCCAGTACCAACG
>JABMQX010000343.1 GCA_013203085.1 bacterium
GGGCGGCCTGTTTACGACCCATGATGTCCAATAGGCGGAGCTTCTCGCTTCGCAGGCGAATCGTTCTTGCCCTGAAACCGTCCACAGCCCACACGACTGCGGCGAGCTGCTCTCCGTCCTGGAACAAGTAGCCCCTGAGACCATCGCCCAATGTCAGCCGTTTAATGAACCGGCATGTCGGCGGGAAAATGCGAGCCATGACGGCCTGTGCGGCGTATATCTTGTGCGGCTCACCCCCATACTCGTAGAAGACGCTCTGGAGGCTATCCCCGTTAATCCCCGCGCACGTGCCTGCGTGGTAGAAAATCCTCTCGACGCCGTTGGCAAACATGATCGTCGCCCACCGGACGGCGTACTCCGCCTGCAGCCGCGAGAAGCGGATGGGAAGAAGCAGTGATCGTTGACTATACGTGTGTACAGTCCCCGAAAGGCCAAAAAGGAGAGAGTACGGCGCCTGAATTCTAAAAGTGGGAGCCAGTCGATCCAAGGTAGGAGTCAGCAGAGTAGGTTACGCTGTTGTGGTCGAGATGTGTGGCAAAAAGGCCTTCGGCGAGTTATCAACCGACCGTCAAGGCGTTGGTTACAAATGCGCTTCGTGCTACAAGCCTCGAGGTGCTTACTTTGGTGCTTAGGAGCCGCCTGCTATCAGCCTGGATTGCCGGTTCTCAAGCGCACTCGGGCCGCGATCTCCTGTTCAGTCGCGCCCCGCCGAGTATAGCCTGAGCTGCCTGCGCTGGATTTCTGCCTCCGGAGGGCCAGCAGATATCCGCCCGCGGCTTGGAATGGTCACTGTCACTGTGTGGTGGGTGTGCTCTGCTGGCTCGTCTTTGGTCGGTAGATCAAACACACGGTCATACCGCAAGCGGCGTGCCCGGCGGCAGGTAGCGAATACCAAGAAGCCGTTGTTGATGTAGTCGCTCAGGACGCGCTGATCGGGAAGCGACGGGAACCTCGAACCCACACTCAGTATGGCAACCTGGGTCCCAGCAGACACACGTTCACAAAGCGCCGAGTGGTGTGAGGACATCGAACCGTGGTGGGGTATTTTGACGACATCGAAGCCTTTGTCTCGTTTTGCCCATTCCACGTCCTTCTTTTGCCTCTCCTCCCATACACCCATTGCATTGTCCCACTGGTCCCTCGTAAGGTCTCCTGGAAGCAGCGCCAGCAGAGGGCGTTCACAGCGCGCAGCCAAGACGCAAGCAGCCGAAACCATGTTCAGGTCGAGATCCAATGGCTCGCCCGCCGAGAGCTTCCCCAAGGCCTCGTCGCTCTGAAGCCAATCGACCGTCGGGTCCGGCGCGACAGGAACTAAGCAAATGTCGTACCTTTGCGTAGCAGGATAAATGCGCCCTGTCTTTGCGTTGAGGGGAATGAATCGCCCCCTCTGCTTTCTGAAGTAAGAGTTGAGGGCGTTGAGCAGTTTTTCGAATTCGGTCACGGCTATCTCCGTACGGCTGAGGCGCCTAACGAGAACCCTCTGGCGGTGGTACCCCGCCCCGCCGCCGACGCCGAACGCGCCCAGGGACCGACCGCGCGACGTAAAATACTCAACGACCCGCCACATGCCCAGGTAGTGATCCGTGTCAAGATGCGTCAGGAATAGATAATCGAGGTGATCTATCTTATTGTCCGTGAAGAACTTGAAGACCGCCTCCCGGACGGAACCCTGAGGCAAGTGGCAGTCAACCATCATCCACCGGGGACCTGGAAATCGGACGAGGATCGTGTCCCCGTGCCTGCAGTAGAATGCGTGGATGGCAATGGAGAAAGTCTCAGTCCTCGGGCTGGATGATTTTTCTTCTGTCGATCCTTTTTTTGATCGCCGGGTAGTCATCTCTCAAGGCCTCCTTAAGTTTCGACACGTCAAGTGGGGGAGCCGGCCGGGTGAAGAGAAATGAAATCGCAGCTACCTTGTCCCCGACATCAGGCAGGTGGGCGCCTTCAAGTTGGTCACGATTATAGACATGTTCGACCGTATCTCCCTCTACGTCGAAAATCACCTCAACGTCGTCACCAATAACTCTCGTAACCTCGCCTTGGAATTCCTCTTGCAGAAGCAATGAACCCTTGCCGCCTGGGAGATCGTTACCCCCTGGCGCCAAACCCAGTAGCTGAAGCAGATATTCTAATAGCTGCTGCACTTGGTTCTTCCCAAAGCACGTTTTTACCTGACCCTCGGCAATCAGGCTATCAACGCGATCCTGGAATTCGTCCACCCAACGCGAAAAGATCACGTATTGCACAGAGCCTGCTTGATCGTAGGCCGCAGTAAGGAACTGTAACCCATCCGTGTCCTGTTCATTGTCCAACCGCAGGTCGAAAACCACTACGTCGTACTTCTTTTTCAAGGCGATTTGCCTGGCGTCGGAGAAGCGATCCACGACGTCAACTTTGACGCCAACCTCCTCCAAGCGGTCTGCAACGCTCTGCACCTCTTTCTTGATGTCGTCATAGAAGAGAACTCTTTTTGCTGGCATCGGCACCCCCTTCACTTGGCTTGTATTAAGGGAAGGCGTAGTATGAACTGGGTTTGTTTGCCCGGCTCCATGGAATTGCTGACAGAGCCGCCCAGATTTCCAACCACAACTGCCTTTGTAAACGCGAGCCCAACGCCGGTACCATCCTCCTTGTTGAAGGATTGGTTGGGCATCCATATTACGTCGTCAAGTCCCTCTGGATAACCGGGCCCGTTGTCGATCACCTCGATCCTTAGCTTGTGCTTTTCTGCGCGCGCGTCCACCCGGATCAAGCCGCGCCCGGAACGTATGCTTTGTAAGGCCTCAAACGCGTTCTGGATAATGCACCGGAACGCTTCTTGTAGCTGGTCCGGGTTGCATAACACCTTAATCTTATCCTTGGGGATCCGTAGTCTGAGGTCCACGCGCCTGGATTGTGATGTCCTTGCGGCCTCCTCGGCCGCCCGGCGCAAGAGCTTGCATGCGTCGTGGTGGCCAGTGGGAGCCCTGGCTAACTTCCTGTAGCGCTGCAGAGTGCTGAAGTACTGACTTGTACCCCTCAGCGCCGACTTCATTTCCCCGATAATCGTTTGAGTATCCTCCTCCTTCAGCTTCGCGTAGGGGATCTTGCTTAGCAGCATCTCAAGATGTTCCCAACTCGCGCCCTCAAACGTTTTGGAGGCCCAGTGGTTCCACGCCACCATCATCGTTGCGATAAGTCCATCCATCTCGGACAGGTGCTTTAGCCTGCTTGCCTCTGCCGCCGATGATTCCATTTTTGAGTAGAGCCACGCTACATCGCGGGCCTGCCTGACAAACGATACGTAAGAATCCAGGTTGGACAGATCACTTTCCTCCAAGAAGCTCTCGGTGCCTTCTGTGCTGATGAAAACGAGCACTCTCTCAGGAACGCCTGTTCTCGCGCCGCGTGAGACCGCTATGGCTCTTTGGCTACCTGGAAGTCTTAGGGGAGTGTTCTGCAATGCGGCCCGGGCAACGTGATGTTCTTCAAGGCCCATTGCGGCCAAATCGTCGCTTATTTCTAGGTCTGTCCTCATAGTCCTGACAAGCTCAGGCCCAGTCGGCTCTCCGCCGTTCAGAAAATCCCTGTGGATTCGCCGAAGACACCTCGAGTGCTGCAGCACCGCGGTGTGCAGGTCGCCCCTGGCGTTGGCCTGTGTAGGATCGTGCCCTTTGAAAAGGGCGACGGCGCTTCTCCGCACCCTCGTACTCACGCCGAACATGGCGCCAAAGGAAATTACAGCCGCCGCAACCGCTGGAGCGCGCTTCTCCTGCAAACGCCTTATCACCGCGGACACAAAGTCGTGCCTTTTCACCGTCTTCCCGTGTTCCCTCTTGACCCTCTTGGTTGGGTAGTCCAGGTGGATCCCCTCCAAGCAGTGGGAGTATCGACCCTCTTTCTCCATTCCGCACGGGATTGCGTAAATATCCGAGTACACAAGCGACGCGCTCCTTCTCTTGCGCCACCCGGCCTTCGGCGAGCTGACGGTACCGCTGAATACCCGGCCGCGTTGCATTGCAGGTTTAGACAGACACCACGAACACGGCGAGACGAAATCGTTGTAGAACTTGTGGCACTTTATCGTTCCGGGCTCGAGACCATCCAGAGCGGGAAAGCACCGCTGCTGAGCGGCGTTCCATCCGACCAGCCTGTACTTTTCATCGACCAACGACATCCCTGCGGTCGGATCAATTTGCGCGGCCTTCCTCGCGGTAGCCATAAGCTGACGGGCAAGATCCGGGTTTTGCTTGCCATAAACGTGAGTCACGCACTTCTTCAGCACATCCACGATAGCATCCTCTCTGTCTCAGGTCCCCTGATAATGGTGGAAAGTCTATCGTCATCTGTGCTGCGTGTCAACAACATTTTGCCGGGAAGGTTGTACTGTACAGGTAGAAGGTAAACAGGCCTATGGGAGATTGAGTTACTTGGGTGGTGAGGTGATGAAGAGGTTGAGGGGGAGGGGGAGGAAGCCCCCCATGGGGGGCTTCGCGCGCTCGAAAAAATGAACCTCGCGGTTTTGGGGTGGAGATGGTATTTTTGCCATCCCCCGCATCTGTGGTGTGATTCCCTCAAAAACCGGAGGTTCAAGATGATTTATTACCAGGTGATGAAGAAGATGTCAAATAGGTTCGATCTGCGGCTGAGGATGGTGCGGATGGCGGAGGAAGAAGGAATCTCGGCCACGGCTCGCTATTACCGCACCACGCGAAAGACGGTGTACAAGTGGGTGAGACGGTATCAGCAAGGAGGGCTTGGCGCCTTACAGGATCGCAGCCGAGCCCCAAAGCGAATTCCCCACAAGATCCCCCAAGAGCTGGAGAGGAAGATCGTGCAGTTGAGGAAGAGGTATCCGGGGTGGGGTCCGAAGCGTCTCAAGACGTACTTTGACCTGCCTTGCTCGGACGGGGCGATCTACAGGGTATTGAGGCAAAACGGTCTGATCAGAAAACGCAAAAAGAAGTGGAAAAAACGCCGCGACCTGAGGAAGCTGAAAGCAGCGCTAAAGCCTTTCGAGAAGGTCATCCTGGACGGGAAGGACCTGAAGGATATCGAGCACTATTGGCCTCAGATGAGGTTCAAAAGACTGCCCGAGTATCAGTACACGGCGAGAGATGTTCGCACAGGAGCGGTCTATTTCGGCTTCTGTCAAACCAATGACTCGACCAGCGCCAGCATCTTCGTCCGGTATGTTCTGGAGCACATCGGGGCATGCGGAGTCGATTTGAGCGGCGTGACCGTGCAAACTGACAACGGATCGGACCTTATCGGGTCGGCGAACAAAAAAGCTTCTACAACGAGCGCATTTGAGGCTATGGTGGCTTTTCTCGGGGCGGTGCATGGCAGGATACCACCCTCCAGCCCGACGTGGAATAGCGACGTAGAAACCTTCCACCGCCTTTGTGAGGACGAGTTCTACGACATCGAAAACTTCGCAGACCGCAGGAGGTTCTTTGACAAAGCGGCGACCTACCAACTCTTCTTCAACAGCGAACGGCAGAACCGCTGGAAGGACAACAATACGCCATTGGACCTGATCCAACAACTGGCTCCCGACATTGACGGCGAGCGGGCTATCAATCTTCGGCCCATCTCGCTCGGCGCCCAGATCGAACATGGTTACCATGTGCCCACTTCACCCA
>JABMQX010000344.1 GCA_013203085.1 bacterium
CACAATGTGGTTCTCTTCAATGGTCAGGGCCAAAACCCTGAGGACATCCGCCGTGGCGTGAAAAGCCCCGGACAGGTGAGTAGGCTTGTGGAACGCGAGGGACTGAAATACGTTTACGCCGATGTGACAGGGCCAACCTCCCGCGACTTCTCTCGGAACTATCGCCACTTTTTATGGGTGGGGAGCGTCATCCTTGTCCTTGACGATCTCCGCACGCATGAAGCGGGGAAGTTTCAGTGGCTTCTGCACTATGAGGGGAAAGCGGAAAAGAGGGATAACGGCTTTCTCGTATCAAACGGATCGGCAAGAGCGATTGTTCGCACGATATTCCCTGAGAAGCTGACGGTGACCGAGGAGGAGGGGTTGGCGGATCACAGGCCGGATGTGAAAGTCACGTATCTTTCTTTCTCTCCCTCAGAGGAGACGCGGCGAGCGAATTTCATCACGGCGATAATACCCCTCAAGCAAGGAAAAGAGGATTTGCCGCGACTGGAACGCCTGGAAGGGCCGGAAATGATCGGCGTGCGGGTGCTCGAAGGGGAAATGATCACGGAAGTGTATCTGAATCTTCGGGCAGACGGGCGACGCATGCACGTCAATAGCAACAACATCATAGCGGGATGGGAAACCGACGCGTACCTTCTGGCAGTAACACGCCCGGAAAAGAGCCACGCAGACAATCCCGATTCGGCGGCGAGCTATTTCGTGGCATGTGGGAGCTATCTTCGCAGGAATGGGAGTGTCGTGCTCGATTCGCTTTCGAAAGTGTACGCGGCTTTCTCCATGGGGCAGCCCGAAATGGATGTCGTTTTGCAAGGGCAGCCTTTGATCGAAGCCTCCATCCGCTCGACCCGAAAACCGGAGACCGTATCTCTCAACGGCGAGGAGATACCTGTCGAGTACGAGAAGGCGGACAAGTTGGTCAGGCTGCTTCTGACACCTTGAGGGAAGATGCTTGGCGTCTTGGGTTTTTGGCGAGAGAAACGGGACGGGGCCACACCGAAGGCGTGGTCGCAAAGTGGCGCCAGCGGCGCCAAAAGATAAGGCGAAGTGGACAAATGGGCAGCCGAGCCCGAGTGGACCGGAAGTCGAGCAAAGAAAAACGGAGTTCTATGTTTCAGCCATGAGATGGAACCGTCTCGCGGAGTGTGAATTCACGATCACCCTCCCTCGCCCTGCCTTGCAGATGGCAGGGTCCGCGAAGCTCATCGTACGCTATCGCGACGGAAGGCTCACACTGGTCCGCCTGATTCGTGGGGCGGGCGCAATGGCGCTGGAAGCGCCAGCAAAACCTGCCAACCTGAAGAGGGACTTCCCCCTTGAAAGGAGCCTCCGAACGGATTTTGTTGCCTATTTCGCGGGAAGGAAGGTAGAATTCGATTATCCGGTGGAGCTCGAAGGATTCTCTCTTTTCCAGAAGATGGTGTGGGCGGCGATGAGGGAGATTCCGTACGGACAGACGCGGTCCTATCGGTGGCTGGCGGAGAAAATCGGGAAACCGCAAGCCTGTCGGGCTGTCGGCAATGCTTGCGGGAAAAACCCGCTCCTCATCATTCAGCCGTGCCACAGGGTTGTGGGCTCCCACGGGAATCTCGGCGGCTTCTCCGCGGGGCTCGAGTTGAAGAAGGCTCTGCTGAGGCTGGAGGGAGTCCCGCCGAAGGCGGGATAGGGCTGAGTGAACAAAACGGCGTTTCGCAAGTCAAGACTAAGGAGCGCCCTCGCAACTGCCGATTGCGGACTTCGATATCCGGAATCCGAAATCGGATGGCGTCTTGGCGAGAGAAACGGGACGGGGGAGCGAAGTTGTGACTCCCCTGTTATCCTGTCGAAAAGATTCTTGACAGGATTGACAGGATTCAGGAATCCCAAAAAGGAGGGTGAGATGATTGCAGAATACAGAAATGGGGCAAGTGTGCTGGCAGTAGTTGTGGGCTTGGCGTTGTGCTTATGGGCGACGGACGCTTTTTCACAGCGGGCGAGCACAGGCAAGCTGGGCGGAGGAGCCGACCTCTCCATAGTGAGCAAGTACGTTTGGAGGGGCTACGTCCAGAACGATGATGTCGCCGCGCAGCCTGACTTCTACCTGACATATGGCAATTTCACCGCCTCCATCTGGGGATCGCTCGATATGACCGACCGAGGGGACACCGGCATTGATTCGGAGTGGGAGTTCAGCGAGATAGATTACGTGCTTCAGTACACGATCCCCGCAAGGCTGGTCAATCTTTCCTTCGGCTATTCGATGTACACCTATCCGAATACGCCCGACGAGCTGAGGGAATCCACACAGGAGTTGTACGTCAAAGGGGCGTTCAAGGCTTTCCTCGATCCGACCATCGAGCTTTACTACGATGTGGATGAGGTGGAGGGATGGTACGGACGGGTCTCCGGCACATACACTCAGGCCCAGGACAGCCAGGAATGGAAGCTCCGCGGCTCCATTGGCTTCGCATCGGACGATTTCTGCGACTACTATTTCGGCTCAGGGCGGCCGATCATTGATAGTTCTTCGTTTTGTGACCTTGAAGTAAGGCTCTTCACAACGTTCGATCTCGGTGGAAATTTCGGGCTAACACCCTTCGCCGCTTTCTCTTATCTCCTCGATAGCGAGTTGAGGGACGCCTACGACGATAACGGGGAGTTCTACGGCGGACTGACCGTATCGTGGATGTTCTGAGGGAGAGAGACGGAAAAGGCACTTCCTTGGTGCGCTTGAGAAACGAAGCTCTGAGGCGCACAGGATGGCTTGGAAATCCAGGGCCGGGGTATCTCGCTGAGTCCCTACCGGCAGGAGATCACGTTCCGCCAATGGTGCTTCGCTGATGCGCCGCCAATGTGACTCAAGCCCGAGCGAGCTTCCCTAATGGCCGACCAGTAGAAGCAGTATGCGGTTGCCGAAATAGAATATGAAGTCGAGCGCCCGGATATTCAGCAGCACCAGAAGAATGAGCCACCCGTATGGAGTGATGACCCTATCGTAAGTCTCGGCAGCCTCCTTTGATAAAAACCTCTTCAGGACGTGTGATCCATCCAGGGGATAGATTGGGATGAGATTGAACAAGCACAGCACCGTGTTGAGACCAGCGACCATCCAGAGGAGGTCGATGGGAATGGCCCAACCCGGAGCAAATCTATAAAGGAGTCTCAAGACCAGACTCGCTCCAATGACCAGAATCAGGTTGGAAGCGGGACCAGCGAGAGAGGTTTCGATCTCGCCCCGGTGGTAGTTCTTGAACCTGAGAGGGTTCACGGGCACGGGCTTCCCCCAACCAATAAGCCTGAATCCCCCAGAAAAGAAGAAGAGGAAAGGGATGACTACCGTGCCAATGATGTCAATGTGCGGGATTGGGTTGAGGGTCATTCGCCCCATGAGGCGAGCCGTGTCGTCCCCGTTGCGATTGGCGGCCCACGCGTGCGCGCACTCGTGAAAAGAGATGGAAAAATAGAGCACGACGAAGAACTGGAACATGCGGATCCATTGATCAATTGTTTCCGGAAGCCCAAAAGCTAACACGACAGGCCATTGAATCATATTCTCTGAATCTCCTCTTCGTTGGAAAGCTGACGGAGTCCCGCCTTGGGCGGGATTGCGACGTCGTCGCGTTCGCGAGACTGTTTCTCCTTCGCACGAAATCTCCACATCAAAGCAGCCCCCGCAAGAAAAACCGCTGCGGCCGCCACGAGCAAAAGCCAGGGCAAATGGGCCTTTCCGTCAAACCAATCGGCGGCATTTTCCCCCAGACCAATTTCCTTAAAGAAGGCCACGCCTTCGGCGTGGTAGTAAATGAGGGCTAAGCCGACGAAGTTGTTCGCCAGATGAAACAGCATCCCGGGGAAGATGGAACGGGAATAGACGACAAGGAAGGCAATCACCACGCCCAGAAAAGCCGCCGGAAGCATGCGAAAAATGAAAAAGTGAAACAGACCGAAAAGCATGCCGTTGAGGAGAATCCTCGCCCAGCGAGAGAATCTGTCGAGTCCCGCGAGGACGAATCCTCGAAACATTATCTCCTCGCAAACGGCGGGGGAGACTGCCAGAGCAAGGACAGCCAACCAGAAATCACCCTCCTTCAAGCTGGCTGACATCTTCTCCGATAACTCCACCGGCGCAGGAATAAAATGCCTTTGAAGGATGGCAAGCTCCAGCAGAAGGAAGAAGCTGCCTCCATAGAGAAGAAGGATGGCAAAAATGTGTACGGGGCGAAATCCCCTTAAACTGAATGTGTTGCGAAAGTCAACTTTGAGGTACCTGGCAAAGAGGACCACTGGCAGGAGGATCAATAGCCATTGGGAGAACATGGTCCCCCAGGCAAAATCGGTCCCGCTGCTCGAAGCCCTCTGGAAAACGGGCGAGATGTAGTAGAAGAGGATGAAGACAAGTGCGCATACGAAAATCCCTTCCCCGAGTGAGGGTTTCAGCTTTGCTCTGAGAAAACGTCTCCGAACAAAGAGTGCGAAGGGCTTCTCCAGAGAAAAGAGGGCATTTTCGTCCCGAAAGAGCTTGACCGCGCCGCGAAGTGCAATAGCCGCATAAAGGCTGGTGGAAACGAAAACCAGAAAGATATGTCTCGCGTGATAGACGCCTTCCATTAGTTCCCTGAAGAAAAGGGACATGTTGATCACGGGCACTAAACAGAGGAAGTCGTTCAGCTCGAAACTTCGCTGAGCGGACATCATGGCGGGGATGAGACACAATAGATAGATCGGAGTGACGTAGTTCTGCGCCTCCCTGAAGGTGCGGGCGTAAGTCGAAACGGCCATCATCAAAGCACTGAAAAGAACAGCCAGAGGAACAAGGGAAAGCAGAACCAGGACTACGCCGGTGAAAGGGACAATGGATTCGGAGAAGGCTCCCAGGACGTGAACGAACGCCAGGCTCATGGCGATAAGGTTGAGGAGCCCTGTAACGATGCAGATCGTGAAAACCGACATGAACTTCCCGTAGACAATCTCGTCGCGTCCGGCAGGGGAGGCAAGGATTGTCTCAATTGTCCCCCGTTC
>JABMQX010000032.1 GCA_013203085.1 bacterium
CCGATGAAAAGGTTGATATAGAGGATGTCGTCGCGTTGCGCGTAAGCGTACCCGGGAACCGATGCCATGAAGCGAGTAATATTCCCGGGGCAACACGCGCAGCCGAACCACGGGCTGCGGCTGTGCTGACCCTGCGACTCAAGCGGGTTGGGGTAAAAGAAGAGCTTACCGCCCAGGGATACACCCGAAATCAGGCAGTTGTAAAGAGTCCGTTCCATGACATCAGTATATCTGGCGTCACCGTGCAGCAAGAAAAGGCGGTGGTTCCAGTACACATTGCCGATGGCGGCGCAAGTCTCGCAGTAAGCGCTCATGTTCGGCAGTTCGTAATCTTCCCCGAAAGCCTCACCGGCGCCCCGAGCTCCGATGCCGCCTGTGATGTAAAGTTTCTTCGAGACGACGTTCTCCCAGATGCGACCGATCGCCTTAACATAATCGGAATCGCCGGTGAGCGCGGCAACGTCCGCCATACCCGAATACATGTAAGAAGCCCGGACGGCGTGGCCGACGGCCTCGTCCTGTTCGATCACGGGCTTGTGGTCCTGGCTGTACGAACCGTAGAGTCGGTGTCCGCGGGGCTGGCCTCGCTGATCGAGGAAAAACTTTGCGAGTTTCAAGTACTTCTGGTTGCCCGTCGCACGGTACAATCTCGCCAACCCCATCTCGATAATCTCGTGGCCGGGAGGATCGCGTCTCTTGTCAGGGCCGAACACGCTGGCAATCAGGTCCGCATTTTTGATCGCCACGTTCAGGAACGTCCGCTTGCCGGTCGCCCAATAATGCGCAACGGCTGCTTCGTACATGTGCCCGGCGTTATACAATTCATGGCTGCCTGATAACTTCGACCACCGCTCTTTCCCGAACCAGTTGATCAGCCTGCTGCAATCATTTGTCCTGCACGTGTACAGATACCCATCCTCTTCCTGCGCGGCGGCGATCTTGACGATCAAACCGTCCAGATACTTATCCAGCTCAGGATCAGGATGAAGCATCAAAGCATAGGAAGCGCCTTCAAGAATCTTGTACACGTCAGTATCATCAAAAGGATAACCGCCGCGATGCTCGCCCTCCATCAGGCCGCCGGCAATCGCAAAATTATCGATACGACCGGTTTCCTCACATTTCTTGAAGGCATACGGGATTGTTGTTTTTCGATTGGTCTCAAGCCGGGGAGCCCAGAATTGGTCGTTGATGTGGACTTTCGTGAACGGTACCGGCTCTACCGGATAGTCCTTCTGCGGAGCGGCCGCCTGTGTGATATTCAAGCTGGCAAGCACGGTTCCAAAAACGACCATTTTAGTCACCGCCTTCATATTGAAATCCTCCGTTCTTTGGTGAGTTCTATTGGCATCAAGGGTGTGCTGTTGACATGTGATCTCTTTCCGAAGCGACAGATTGCGGTAATCATTGTATTCCTAAAACTCCGCACACCTGCGCCATGCTTTCGCTTACGCCGAAATCGAGCTCTCGTATCCCTTTGCCACAAAGCCACTACTCGGATGGACCCTGTACCGTCTCAAAACCTTGAGCTATTCCACGCGAAACTCATACAGGGATACACTGATTGGAGGGGCGTCAAGTTCGTTTGAGATACCACTGAGTCTTTTCTCGGAAATCCGCACACTGGGTTTTTTGCCGGGCTCATTGTAAGCCATCCTGTCGGGGCCCGTGATTAGCCACACGCGGCCTTTTCCAGATAGGGCGGCGCCTTTGAAGTCCACAGGCACTTTGAACGCCGTTTCAGTGGGATTGACAATGGCAACCGTCAATGCCTTGCGATCTTTTGTCCATGCCGCTGCAATGTCCAGCGGTTCAGGTTCGCCGGTTACTTCCACCGGTATCACGCCAAACCGTTTTCGATACAGTTTGAGCACCAGTCCTGTGGTGGCGAATTCGGCTGCTGTTTTGTTGGTTTTGATGCAACCGATGACGTTGACTGTTTGTGCGTAGTTGGCCATGAAGACAATATCGCTGTTGCGGAAGAATTCATGAAGGCCGGCGGCAATTCCCAGGGCATCTTGCAGGAAATAGCGCGTGCCAAGTTCTCCGTAAACGTGGGGCCCATACCAGTAATTCCATTCGTCCATGGAGATGCGGATGTCCTTTCCCGCCAGGGAGCTGATGTTGTTGCGATAGCCTCGGTGCGCGTTGGAGATGCGCCTCACCTGCGAGGGTATCTGGGCCACATGTGCCATCAGCCCCTTTCTCTCCTGACAGTAAAAGTGCTCGCTAATCAAGTCCATGTGATCGGCGCAACTGGATAACATTTCTTGCGTCCACGGCCCCACCGCTCCCACGGCAATCAGTTGGATTGAGGCATCCACGGCGCGCATCTCTTCCACAACCTTATTATGTTTCTTGACATAATCCTCCAACGGCATGTGGCCCAGTTGCCAACCCCCGTACATCTCGTTGCCAACACCCCACCATTCGACCTGGAAAGGCTCCCTGTGGCCGTTTGCAGCACGCAGTTTCCCCATAGGCGTACTCACCACCCCATTGCAGTATTCAACCTCTTGAGCTGCAGATTCGGCCTTGCCCAGACCGGTGTTTACCACAATGAGAGGCTCCGTCTTCAGTTCACGGCAAAAGGCAAGGAATTCGTGGATGCCGAAATCATTGTGCTCAACTCCTGTCCAAGCCGGGTTCTTACGCGGCGGACGCCGATCGGGATCGCCAATGCCATCTTTCCAGTCGTAACCGCTGACAAAGTTACCGCCCGGCCAGCGATAGAGCGGCGCGTCGAGCTCTTTAAGTAACTTCAGCGTGTCCGCTCGCATACCGTGCACATTGTCAGCAGGCATCAGAGATACAGTCCCGATTTGAAATGATCCCTGACCACGTCCCACAATCTCCAAACGTCCATTGTCGGTCGTCGCACCAGCCTTGAAACGCAACGGCGCTTTCCTGAATTCACGACCAATCTTCTCAACGGTCACTGTCTGACGGGCTTTTTTCCCCTTGCCCCATATAAGACTGACTTCTATTGGCGCAGCTTCAGAGCTGCCCGCAATGACGATCCGTCCCGTATATTCCTTCCCTTCGATCAATGCCAGGTCGTTCTGGGCAATTCCGCGACGTTCTCCGTCCCCGGGCAACTGCACCTCTGGCGTATGCTCGCCGACATAGGAGCCATCGCGCACCATCCTTACAGTGTCTTCTCCACCTACGATCTCCCACGGTGAGCCCCTCAGGACAGAGGCTCCACTCCCGGTTTTGCCCCACGGAGCTCTCCCGCTTTTCACTGCATAGTAAAACTTCCGATCCTCCAGCATTTCAGCCCAGATTCCGCCGTAAATGCAGCGGCCGAGGTGTTCGATAAACTGACCGTAGATGTACTTCGAAATCGGCTCCTTCGCCACGGCAGCGTGAATCGTTGCAGCAGGCTTCAGGTCCTTAGTGGAAACCAGTTCGAGCTTCACATCGTCATACCAGGCCTTACCCGTCGCCAGACCCCAACCGCCAAAGAGACAGTTGATTTGCACCGAGTCGTTGGAACCCGAGTCAAACAAGGTTTGGACACGACTCCAATCCCTTGTTCCGGAGACTGGCGGTGTTTGCACTGGCTGAATGTTATGCAGGTTCAAGAGTGCTCCCCTCCCGGACGTTGCAGCGAGGTTTTCGGTCTTAATCCAGCCGGATAATTTGTATTGTGAGAATGGCTTGATAACAACCGAAGTCTGCCATCCCACGTCCGCCCCTTCCGCCGAAGAGATCATGACGCACCACTTACCCGAGCGGCCCTTCGGCACGTATTTGAACTCTGCTTGCCCCGCCCATTTTTCTGTTTTCCATCCCGCAGGCGTTTTGCCATCTCCCTTTTCGAATGAAGGGTTTGGTATCAGGTTGCGAGATTCAGCCGCGCCCGCTCTCAAGGCAGTCTGCGCGAAGAAGCTCATTCCCGAACAAAACCAGAGTACCAGCACAAGTCCGGTCATTCGTGTTGCGCCCATGGTTTTCTCCTTTTAGAAAGACCCGGTTTCATTTTTGATTACGACTCTCCTTCGTTCAACACTTCGTTACACAAAAAGTCACCTCAAATTACATTATCCCTCGTATCTTGCTGGTCCTAAGGGGGCCACTGGCCGCAGCCAAAAGTGGCGAGAAGACAAAACTATCCGCTGTCCTACACAGGGCGCAGCAACCTATACGTTCATCGCTGGTCAAGAATGTCACGGCACGCCCGGTTTCGATGTTGTGCTCATTAGCTACCGGCAGATGTCAATTCATGCGTCTCAAGCATGAGATCTGGAGTTTGGACGTCTTTGGTAGGTTGGCGATATTATTCTCAACAGACCTACGCGCTACATGGGATTTAGCCTCCCAGAATGTTCATACTTCAACACGGGAGGATTATGACATGGAGAAGGAGAAGGTCAAAGACGTATTTCTGGTAACCCCTCAGTTTCGGGCGGACATGAACTCACCGCAGAGAGCGCGGAGAGCGCAGAGGTGAACCGC
>JABMQX010000345.1 GCA_013203085.1 bacterium
CCGCCCTGGATCGCCGCGCCGATAGCGACGACCTCGTCCGGGTTTACTCCCTTGTGGGGGGCTTTGCCGAAAAGCTCTTTGACAAGCGTCTGGACCGCGGGCATTCTGGTCTGGCCGCCGACGAGGATGACCTCGTCAATATCCTCCGGCTTCAGTTTGGCGTCCTCCAACGCCCGGAGGCAAGGGCCTCTCGTTTTCTCGACGAGGTCGGTGACGAGCTGCTCCATCGTTGCTCGCGTCAGGGTCTTGACGAAGTGGAGGGGGCCGGAGGCGTCCATGGAGACGAAGGGCAGGTTAATCTCTGTTTGAAGAGCGGTTGAAAGCTCGCATTTCGCTTTTTCGGCAGCTTCTTTGAGCCTCTGAAGGGTCCGCCTATCCCTCCCGAGGTCAATTCCATGTTCTTTCTTAAACTCTGCGATAAGCCAGTCAATGATCTTCTGGTCGAAATCGTCGCCTCCGAGATGGGTGTTTCCATTTGTGGATTTGACCTCAAAGACACCCTCGCCTATCTCCAGAATCGAGATGTCGAAAGTCCCCCCACCGAGGTCATAGACGGCGATTTTCTCGTCCTTTTTCTTATCCAGCCCGTAAGCGAGGGAAGCTGCCGTTGGCTCGTTGATAATTCGCATCACGTTGAGGCCGGCGATCCTCCCGGCGTCCTTGGTGGCTTGCCGCTGGCTGTCGTTGAAGTAGGCGGGAACCGTAATCACAGCGTCGGTCACTTTTTCACCGAGGTAATCCTCCGCGGTCTGCCTCATTTTCTGGAGGATCATGGCGGATACTTCAGGGGGAGTGTACTGTTTCCCTCCCGCCTCGACGATGACGTCGCTGTCCTTACCTTGAACCACCTTGAAAGGCACCAGCTTGCTTTCCTCGGATACCTCGCCATACCGCCGCCCCATGAATCTTTTGATGGAAGCAACGGTGTTTTCCGGATTCATGACCGCTTGATTCTTGGCGGCAATTCCGAGCAGCCGCTCTCCCCCCTTTGTGAAGCCCACCACCGACGGAGTAGTTCGCCCCCCTTCGGCGTTGGCGACGACCTTCGGCTCACCGTCTTCCATAACAGCAACACAGGAGTTGGTCGTGCCGAGGTCTATTCCTATCACTTTACCCATTTTCTTTTCCCTCCTCTATCTTGTCCTGAGATATTTCGGTTTCCGTTGTCTCCTCCGGGTGACTTCCTTCCTCTTCCGGCCCCGGAGCGGCAGACTCTTCTTGCTCGGTCTCCGGCGAGACCGCGACCTTTACGGCTGCGTGCTGAAGCACAATATCGTTCAGGGCATATCCCTTCTGAAGAACCTCAACGATGTGCCCTTCCGGGTGGTCGTCTGTGATAACTTTCTCAACAGCCTCGTGCTTATACGGGTCGAAAGGAGCGTTCACCGGGCATATCTCCTCCATCCCGTGCTCCTTCAGGAGCTTCTTCAACTCCTTAAGAATGATCTCAACTCCTTCGACGAAGCCCTTAACCTGAGGAACCTTCTCGGCCGCCGCGAGGGCCCTCTCGAAGTTGCTCAAGATCGGCACCAGACTGGATACAAGCTGACCGGTCGCGTACTTGATCAGGTCAAGCCTCTCTTTCTCTTTCCTCTTGCGGAAATTCTCGAAATCCGCCTGAAGCCGAAGAAGCCGGTCGAAGTAGTCATCCGCCAGCGAGGCTTTCTCCTTCAGCTCGCCCAACTCCTTCTCCGAAATCCGCACCTCTTTGGTTTTTTTGTGCTTTTTGCTCGCAGGTGTGCCGTGTGGCTTCTTCATAACGGCGGAGTCTTCTTTCGTGGGAACACCCGCCCCTTGTTTTACTTTTTCTTCCTTCTCACCCATCGCTTCTGCCATTACTGTCTCCTGTAAACTTCTCCATCGAGCGTCGAGATGCACCAAGGGCCTTTACACTCGGCAACAAGCGTGCTCAGTACTTTACATCTGTTTCCCGCCACGTCCTCGGCCGCAAAGCCATCTTGTAGAACTGCTGCGGCGCGAAATCAATTCTCGCCCGCCCGCACATTTCGGACAACTTTCTGCTGACGAAGAAGGCGGCGTGCTCGACAAGAGGAACGATCCTCGAGTACCGCATCCTCATAGACCCGACCACCCCGAGCGAGCCGGCGGCTATGGCGTTCACCTTGTAGGGAGCAGCCACCAACCCCAGCTCGATCCCAAGAGCCGTGCAAGGCTGTATCTCGCCCCCGACGAGCACGGTAACGCCATCCTTTCGCTGGCACGACGCCAAAACCTCGACCAGCTTCGATCTGTCCTCAAAAAACCTGACCGCCGAGCACGCGACTTCAGGATTGTGCATCTCTTTCTTTTCGAAGACCCTTGAGAAGCCCTCGAGGTAAACGTGCCGTTTCCCGCTGCCCCCACCGCTTATCAGATACTTGAGGACAACTTCGTTATAAAGCCTCTCGCTCGCCTCCTTTTCCCTGTCGTCAAGATATTCCTCCGAGAAGGCCGCAGCGAAATCCGGGCCCCTCAGTCTGGCGTTCAGGTACTTCTCAATTCGTCTCAAGTTGAAGTAGCTCAATTTGTGTCCGACATGGATCGTGCTGCTGGTAACGATCCCCAGGTCGGAGATGACCACGGCAAGAATCCTCCCCGGGTCAATCTCGACGAGCTTGATCTGCCGAATAATGTCGTTGACGAAAGCGGGGGAGAGAACGATTCCCGCTTCACCCGAAGCCTCGGACAGCAGGGCGCAGCACTTCTCCAGAAGAGCGCCTATGCTAACCTCCCGGTCGCCGGAAACATTGTACTCCTCTTGCACCTCCGACCAGAATTCTCTCGCAGGAGCACTATCGAAAACCATGGATTCCACGAACGCCTTGAAGCCCTTTTGCGTCGGTATCCTCCCCGCAGAAATGTGCGGCTGGAACGTCAATCCGAGCTCATCAAGTTGCGCCATAACGCTGCGAACCGTCGCGGGGCTTATATCCAATCGCGACCTCGTTAGAACACGAGCCGAAGGGACAGGAAAGCCGGTCGAGATGTATGTGCTCACCAATGAGTTGAGGATTTTCATCATCCTTCGCTCTGCAAGACTTCTCTCAAGGACCCTCATCTCTATCCTTTCCCATCTATGCGCGCGTTGTCGTGGCGAGGATTGAGCATCTCGGCTGCGTCACCCTCCGTCCATCATTGGCACTCCCGCCTCCTGACTGCCAAGAATTCGTCATAATCTACCATATTCTCGTGGATTGTCAACAGAAAAAAAACAAAAAGAGTTCCCGTTCTCGTTTATTACTGGCAATCAATGGCTTGGACTGCTAACCCTGCATGGCCCAGCCGAACATCCGGCCGTTCAGCCATCTTTCTGGATTTATGAAATGGTTGGACATGATAACTCTGTTCTCGACGAAATCCCGCCGGGGCTGCCGATAGCAGGCATTACCGCCGAAGCAGCCTCAGCACGCTCAGCGCCAAAAGCGGCCGTCTGCGGCGACTCCGCGCCCATGCCCCTTGGCGTCAAGAATTTCACGGCACGCAAATTATCTCGTCCTCCAAGCAACGGCGCCCGCGGCCGCATCCGGCCAGCGACCAAATTATTTTACTACCCTCTTGCGACGATTTTGGGTAATCTCAAAAATCCACAGGATGCACACAAGAACCTTCGCGCTCCTAGCGTCTTGGCGAGAGAAGGAGACCTCTCGCAAAGGCGCAAAGACGCAGAGGGGATCATTCGAATTAGAAAACAGC
>JABMQX010000346.1 GCA_013203085.1 bacterium
CTCATCCACCATCGCCCTCAAGACATCCATCTCCGGCGAAAACCAGAATCCGTTGTAAACGAGCTGGGAATATTTGGGAATCAACGAGTCGCGGATCTGCATAACTTCCCTGTCCATTGTGAGGGATTCCATGGCGCGATGGGCAACGTGCAGGATCGTACCCCCCGGTGTCTCATAGACGCCACGAGATTTCATCCCGACGAAGCGGTCCTCCACAACGTCCACACGTCCGACTCCGTTTCTGGCTCCGATACGATTAAGTCTGTCCAGGAGCTTCGCCGGGGAGTATTCTCGCCCGTTGACAGCCACGGGGACGCCTTCCCGGAAATCTATCGTGACCTTCATCGGCTTGTCCGGCGCCTCCCTCGGGTCCACCGTCGTCATGAACATTTCGGAAGGCGGGGCGCTCCAGGGGTCCTCAAGAATTCCTCCTTCATAGCTTGTGTGCAGCATGTTTTGGTCAATGCTGTACGGTTTCTCTTTGGTCGCAGAGATAGGGATCCCATTGGCTTTCGAGTAGCGGATAAGATCGGTGCGAGACTTGAACTCCCACTCCCGCCACGGGGCGATGATTTTCAGCCCGGGGGCCAGGGAAGCATAAGTCAGTTCGAATCGCACTTGGTCGTTCCCCTTGCCCGTGGCGCCGTGGGAGACGGCGGCGGCTTTTTCCTTTCGGGCCACACCAACCTGCCCTTTGGCGATGAGGGGGCGGGCGATGGACGTTCCCAAAAGGTATGCCCCCTCGTAAATGGCGTCCGCTTTGAACATCGGGAAAACGAAATCCCGTACGAACTCCTCCTTCAGGTCCTCCACATAGACCTTCTTCGCTCCCGTGAGCAACGCTTTCTTTCTGACGCTGCTGAGGTTATCCTTCTGCCCGATGTCCGCCACATAAGCTATGACCTCGGCCTCATAGTTCTTAATCAACCACTTCAATATCACCGAAGTGTCAAGACCGCCGGAGTATGCAAGCACAACTTTCATTTGGTTTCTCCCACAACAGTTATTTCATATTTACTCAGGTGTCTCAGCGCTGGATGCTCTCGACATCCCCGCCGAGTAGCAATAGGAGCAACGCCTTCTGCGCATGAAGTCTGTTTTCCGCCTGATCGAAGACGACCGAATGAGGCCCGTCGAGTACTTCATCGGTAACCTCCTGGTTCCTCTTGGCGGGAAGGCAGTGCATGAATATCACATCCTTCTTTGCGGCTTCGAGCACCTCTGAGTTTACCTGATAAGCTCTGAGGTCTCTTACTTTTTCCTCCGCCCGGTCCTCTTCTCCCATGCTAACCCATATATCAGTATAGATGACGTCCGCATCCTTTACCACTTCCTTCGGGTCCACGTCCGTGCGAACCTCCACCCGGCGCAGAGCGCTTGCGAAGGCGGACGCCTCCTCTCCCTCGCCGGACACGGTCGCCGGAGATTGAAGAGCCGCCGCTGGTGTGCCGACAACCATGGAAGTGCCAGTCAGCGACGCCAGCATCACCAGAGAACGGCAGACGTTGTTGACATCGCCGAGATAAGCGAGCCTGACACTCGCCAGGTCGCCCTTTTTCTCGCGAATGGTCAGAAAATCCGCCAGAGCCTGACACGGATGTTCCTCATCCGAAAGGGCATTGATGACAGGGATGCTGCCGTTCGCCGCCAGCTCCACAACTGTGCCGTGCCGAAAAGTCCTCGCGGCGATGCCATCAACCCAGCGCTCGAGGTTCCTTGCGATGTCGGAGACGGATTCCCGCTTGCCGGGGCCGATATCGCTTTGAGAAAGATAAACGGCGTGCCCACCGAGCTGGGTCATCCCCACCTCAAACGTCACCCTTGTCCTCAGGGAAGGCTTCTCGAAGACCAGAGCGAGGGTCTTACCTTTCAGCTTTCGGTCGATAGCCTGCCGGTCTTTCAACCGGGTCGCCAGGTCAAGGATGCGCTCGACATCCGCCCTCGTCAAGTCGCTTATCGAAACGAAATCTTTTTTCATCGGTGTTTGTATCCCTCTCTTTCCGACTCCAGATAACGTTCGCTCGTGAAGGGAACCGGTGCCTACGACAATTCCTCCAGGACGCCGTCCAATATATCTATTGCCCGGTCAATTTCCTGCCGGGAGACGGTCATTGCCGGCAGAAACCGGAGGACGTTGCCCGCGGTGCAATTGATCAGCAAACCCCTCTCCATGCATTTCGCGGTGATAGCGCTGCCGTTCGTCGTTAATTCAGCTCCCAACATCAGGCCCTCGCCGCGAACTTCCTTGATAATTGGATGCTTGAGTTTCAGGCTATCCAACTTCTCCCTGAGATAGGCGCCCATAGCCTTGGCGTTCTCGAGAAGGTTTTCCTCCTCTATCGCACGGAAAACGGCAAGAGCCGCTGCGCAAGCAAGCGGACTGCCGCCGTAAGTCGAAGCGTGAGTGCCGGGGACAAGAACTTCTGCCAATCTCGGCTGCACAACTATCGCTCCGATGGGGAATCCGCCGCCGAGCAGCTTAGCCAGCGTCATGACATCCGGCTCCACCCCGTAAAGCTGGTATCCGAAGTATTCTCCCGTCCGTC
>JABMQX010000347.1 GCA_013203085.1 bacterium
GACGGGAAGAAGATATTGTTCGTTTCCAATCGCAAAGGAGATTCGCAGGTCTATCTCCTTCCCCTGACGAAAGAGGAATTCGATCCGCTCGACCCGGTGGAGAGAGAAGAGGCGAAGAAGAAGGAGGCGGAAGAGAAGAAGAAAGAGGACGAAGAGAAGAAAAAGAAGGAAGAGCCGGAAAAGGAGAAACCCGAAAGAGAGGAACAGGATGCCGAAGAAAAACCGGACGAGAAGAAACCGGAGGAGGTAAAGAAGGAGAAAGAGGGCGAGAAGAATGAGGAAAAGGATAAAGAGGAAAAGAAGTCGCCTGAGGTGAAGATGGATTTCGATAATCTCAAGCGGCGGATTCGGGCGGTCACGAGAATCAGCGGGGGAGTAATGCCTGGCCTGCTCTTGACTTCTGACAGCGAGAAGGTCATCTTTCGTGCTCGCCAGCAAAGAGGCACAAGCACCGTCACCGTACTGTATTCCATCAAGCTGGACGGCGAGGACCTGAAGGAGCTCACCACAGGGGATGTGAAAGACATGGTGCTGGCGGACAATGGCAAGAAGATTTTCTTCCGGCAAGGGAGTGCGATTTACTGGATGCCTGTGGGAGGCGGCCAAAAGAAAAGAGTGGATTTCAGTGTGAGGGTGAAGATCGATCGGGCGAAAGAGCTGGCGCAGATGCTCGACGAAGCGTGGCGAGCCATGCGGGATGGTTTTTACGATCCCAATATGCACGGCTACAACTGGAACGCCATTCGAGCGAAGTATCTTGCCCTTCTCCCTCAGGTGGTTGACAACGAAGAGCTGGCGGACCTCATCAACGAGATGATCGGCGAGATCAACGCCTCTCACATGGGCGCCTATGCGGCGGGTGGGGGTGAGGACTATCAGACACGTCGGCTGGGGATAGAGGTCTCCGCAGACGAGGAGGCAGGAAGGTACAGGGTCAGCCATATCTATGAGGAGGGTCCGGCGGACAAAGACTACGTGAAGCTGAAGGTTGGCGATTACGTTCTGGCGGCAGACGGCGAAGAGGTGAAAGCCGGAGATGATTTCTACAGCTTTTTGAGCCATCCGCTGAACGAGAAAGTGGTGCTGACGGTGAACGACAAGCCGTCGTCTGAAGGTTCGTGGAAGGTACGGATGAAGCATATGAGTCTAAGCCGGCAGTGGGACCTTTGGTATGAGGACTGGGTAAGGACCCGGCGAAAGAAAGTCGAGGAGCTGACCGATGGGCGAATTGGCTATCTGCATATCCGCCAGATGAACACCCGCTGCCTG
This sequence comes from bacterium, assembly GCA_013203085.1. Classification (GTDB taxonomy): domain Bacteria; phylum Auribacterota; class JABMQX01; order JABMQX01; family JABMQX01; genus JABMQX01. Next base: position 1,270 of record JABMQX010000347.1, read on the forward strand.
GAGCGGTTCAAGAAGGAGCTCGTGGACAACTACACAAAAGAAGCGCTAATCATAGATGTCCGATGGAACGGAGGAGGAAATATTGACCAGCAGCTTCTCGACGTTCTGGAACGGAGACCATACCAGTGGTGGGGGCCGCGCGCCTTTGGGGGCAAAACGAGGCGACCGCAAGAAGGTTTCTACGGGCCGAAGGTGGTCTTGATAAACCAGAGCTCAGGAAGCAACGCCGAGATGTTTCCGGATGGATTTCGGCGTCTCGGTCTCGGGAAGCTCATCGGTGTCAAGACGGGAGGCGCAGTCATCGGAACCGGCTCTTATCATTTAATGGATGGTAGCCGCATACGAATGCCGTCCGTGGGTGTGTACACCAAGACCGGTGAGGTGATGGAAAACTACGGCGTCGCCCCGGACATCGAGGTGCGGAACACACCCGAAGATGACCTCGTTGACCGAGACCGTCAGCTTGAGACAGCCGTGTGTGAACTTCTGAAGGAGATCGGCGAGAAGAGAGCGGAGGAAGAACAAGCCGAGGAAAAGAAGTAGAAGGAGGAGCGGCGATGACTCGCTCGCGAATCACTGCAGCGCTGTTCACGGTCTTGATGTTGGGCGCCTTCTGTTCGGAGGCATCGCAGATTCTGGTCACAGAGCGGGATGTGCCTTATCAGGAAAGACCGGCAAAAGTGACGCTGGACGTTCACTCCTTCAAGAACCCACAACAGCTTCGCCCGGCCCTTGTCATGATACACGGCGGAGCATTCCGAGGCGCCGGAGCGGTTCGTGGAGGCTTCTCCAGTCCACCGCGTCACAAAAGACGCATGCCCTTTCCTGATTGTGCATGGCGATGGAGATTTGATCGTTCCTTACGATCAGTCGGTCAGGCTTGTTGAGAAACTCAGGGAAGCGAGCGTCGAAGTGACGCTTCACACAGTCAAAGGCGGTGGGCACGGGCCATCATGCCGAGATGCTCCAGGGAAGGATGACGCCTACGGGGCGATGTGGAAGTTTCTCGCCGAGCATCTCAAACCATAGCCCGCCAACTTGTGACCGCAAGCCAACGGGGTACGGGGGGTTGGATCGGCGCGGAGCAAAAGCCACCTTGCCCTTGAGCGAGACCTTTCGGCAAAGTCTCCTCATCAAGCCGACCGCAAACTGTCAGCTTTCCGTTTTCCAAATCCGCGCCTTCTCGTTGCTCAGCCGTGGCAAAGCAGAGACTTTCCTTCGGCCTGTCGTCGCAGGGATAGGATTCGCTCTCAGAAATCTGTCAGCCTTTGATTTCCAGAAGCTCGATTTGAGCGGGGTCGCTTGTCCCCAGACCCATCTTCTCGGCAAGCTCGACATGTCTTATCGGGGGACGAATTGGCCCTGACTTGCCCATCTCATGCCGCTTCGCCAGAATCTCCTTCGTGGCGATACTGTCTATGGCGATCGTATCGGTGCTGGCCATCATCCCCGAGTAATTCCACATAAACGTCGGGCTGAAGGACGGACCCCTATCGTACTGAGCACGAGCACCGTCCAAAATGATCAAGCGAGTTTTCTTCCGTATCGGGTCAAGGGCGTTCAGGTCAGCCAGCCGCGAGCAGTTTTCCGGGTGAAAAGCCCCTGCGTTCGGAACGGTTCCCAAGTGGTTTTTCAAAGAAGCAGTGATTCCAGAGATGCCGTGATGCTTTAGCACAGGCACATTGATCAGTGCGTCAACCTCGTCAGCCAGAATCTTGCTGATCTTCGTCTCGACGCCACGCACGTTCGACGGATAAACGTACTCTTTTGTTCCGTAGCATTTTGCCCCCTTCGAGGAATGGTTCAGCTTGAACCCGCATTTCTGCAAGTCTCCATCGGAACGGTCGAAGATAATCATTCGGGTTGGGTCTAAACCGGCGCTGGCCATGCTCTCGACCATCGCCTGCACGGTCGCCGGGTTGGTGGTGACCGGCGGGAAAAGACAATTGACTTTAATGGCTATTTTCTCCTTCGGTGAGAAAAGCACCCGCCACGCGTCCGAGACCGAGCTTTTGCCTGTCAAGGCACAAATGAGGCGGTCCACCATTTTTCTTGCGACCGCCACATCCACCTTTCTGTCTTTGAAGTAAGCCGCATCGCGCATCAAGACAACACGGCTCTTCTTCGCTTCCGCCGCCGACACCTTCTCGGCAATATCCTTCGCGAGAGATGCCCCAACGAGCGCGCCGAAACTCCCTTTAAGGAACGTTCTCCGCGAAACGCTCTCGCTGCTTGTGAATTCCGTCCGATTGATTCTTTCCCGGTCAAGTTCCTTTTTCGCCATCAGATGAGCCTCCGCATATTTCGTTCTTGCCCGCCAATATTCGACCGCAGCTATTATTGCTTGCAGACGGGTTGCCGTCAAACCAGTTCTTGCCCGGGGTGTGATGCGATATGATGCTCCGGTTGGGTGCCAACCACGACCTCACTCCGGTCGGTCGAGTCTGAGCACGAGGGCGGTCAGGTCATCCATAGGCAATCCGCCCGCCGCGAAACGCCTTGCAGCCCGGCAAACCTCATCGGCAATGACCTGCGGCCTCTGTTCGACCTTTTCTCGGATTGTTCGCACAAGGTTGTCCACTCCGAACCAGCAGTGCTCCGCATCTATAGCTTCGATTATCCCGTCGGTATAGAAGAGAATTGTATCACCCCACGCAACCTTCATCTCGAGCTCCGAGTTCTCCGGCAGCTCCATCCCTGCACCAAGGAGCGGGGCGGACGAGTCGAGGCTCTCGATTTCGCAGTCCGGGCGACAAACCAATGGTCCCGGATGGCCCGCATTCGCATAGCGTATCACCATCTCGTCCGCGTCCAGAACACCATAGAAAAGCGTCAGCGGACTCTCCCCGCCAAACCTGTTCATCCCATCATTGATTGTGTGAATTACCGATGACGGGGAGGGATCTTCTCTCACAGCCTGCGCGAAAAGAGACTTGACTATCCCTGTTCGCATAGCCGCAACAACCCCGTGCCCGAAAACGTCTGCCACGGCAATCGCCACGGTACTCGCCGAGATGGAATAGAAATCGTAGAAGTCCCCCCCCAAAACTTCGCTTGGCACGTACCGAATCCCGCACTGAACCCCCGGAACCGGCGGGAAAGAACCGGGCAACAGGCTCATCTGGAACTCCTTGGCCTGTTCCACGTGGCGCTCCAATTGTTCGGTATAGGCGAGGTTCTGCCGTTGGAGCCGTTGAGTCCACACGCACCGTTCCACCAGCGTCTCGATGACTTCTTTCTGAAAGGGCTTCGTCACGAAATAGAA
>JABMQX010000348.1 GCA_013203085.1 bacterium
TCCCGAGGGCGTCTCGCCCTCGATAGCGGGGACAAAATGCCAGCGGTACAAACAGAGCCATCCACCGGGAGCTTCAATTCCTACGACCTCTGTCAGAACGTCACGCTAATGAATTCCCTGAATGATTGAGGCAGGCGAAGGCTGCTTGCCCCAGAGAGATGCCGCCGTCATTGGTGGGGACGCGATGATGGAGATGCACGCGGAAGCCGTTCCGCCGTAAGAGAGGCACTGCCCCGCCGAGAAGGCTAACGTTCTGGAATACTCCGCCGCTGAGGGCAACTTCGTCAATGCCCCAATCACGGCGAAGCCTCCGACAGACGTTAACGATCATCCTCGCGACAGCGTTGTGAAACCTTGCGGAGATGGTTTCTCTTATTTCGCCGGCGGCGAGGTCTTCGACCGCCTGCTGAAAAACGGGCCGCCAGTCAATGATGTATATCCCCTCTTTCTTCCGAATCTTGAAAGAGTAAGCTGTCGTGCACTTTTCGTCGGCGAGGTACTCAAGCTCTATCGCCGCTTGGCCCTCGTAGTTTATTTCGTCTCGGACACCGATCAAAGCGGAGATTCCGTCAAAGAGCCTGCCCATGCTCGAGGTTTGAAAGCAGTTTACGTTCAAGTCAATCGCCTTTTGGATAACCTCCCATGAGGCACGGTCTATCCGTTTGGTGAATTCGAGACCCAGGTCCGGGAAGGAATCGCCGTAAACGGCCCGAAGGAAGCTGGCCGCCATTCGCCAGGGTTGTCTGATTGCTGTTTCCCCTCCCGGCATGGCGACAGGCTTGAGATGAGCGACACGCCGATAACCAAAATAATCGGCGACAAAGAATTCTCCACCCCAGATTGTGCCGTCGTCGCCATAGCCGATGCCATCGAATGCGACGCCTATCACCGTTCTGGGCTTGCCGTTAGGAAGAAGGGGGGACAGGGAGTTATCCGCCATGCAACTGACGATATGCGCATAGTGGTGCTGGACGGCTATTTTGCGACTCACGCCTGTCTGGGCGAGAGCGTATTTCGTGGAAAGATACTCAGGATGCAAGTCGTAGGCGATAACCCGAGGTTCGATAAAGAAGAGTTTCTTGAAATGCTCGATTCCCTCCTCGAAGGAGCGCAGCGTCTCGATGTTCTCCAGGTCGCCTATGTGGTGGCTCAGGAAGAAATAGTCGTCGCGTGCGAGGCAAAACGTGTTCTTAAGTTCGCCGCCGCAGGCGAGCACATGCCGTTTCGATGAGAATGGAAGTATCAAGCCCTCCGGCACATATCCGCGCGAGCGCCGAAGAATGAATTCTTTTCCTTCGACAGTAGTTGTAACGGAATCGTCGCACCGCATGTGGATTTCGCGGTTGTTCGTCAAGAAACAGTCTGCAATCCGGTGAAGACGAGAAAGCGCTTCGTTGTTGACATAGGATATGGGCTCGTCGCTGATATTGCCGCTGGTCATGACCAGAATGAGACCGCTTTTCTCCAGAAGGAGATGGTGAAGGGGCGTGTAAGGAAGCATGACGCCAAATCGCCTCTGCTTGGGGGCAAGGGCATCGCTGATGCACGTGTCTGGTTTCTTCTTCATCAGAACGATGGGTCTTCGCGGGGATGTGAGGAGTCTCCGGTCACCCTCCGACACGTGGCAATGTTTCTCGATATCGGCAATGCTCCGCATCATCAACGCAAAGGGCTTGTCCTCCCGGTACTTTCGCCTTCGGAGGGTGCTGACCGCCGTGTGATTGGCGGCATCGCAAGCAACGTGAAATCCTCCCAGCCCTTTTATCGCAACGATGCGCCCTCCCCTGAGCAGCTCGGCGCATCTCGCGATTGGGACAGAGCAGGGAATTGGCTTGCCGCGATTATCGAGCAAGAACACTTGGGGCCCGCAGACGGGGCAGGCGTTCGGCTGAGCATGAAACCTCCGATTGGCGGGGTCGCTATATTCAGCGGCGCAGGCCCGGCACATCTTGAACGGCTTCATGGTAGTCTTGTCGCGGTCATAAGGAGTTTCCTTGATGATGGTGAACCGCGGTCCGCAGTTGGTGCAGTTGATGAAGGGGTAGCCGAATCTTAGATCATCCTCATCGAGAAGCTCCTCGACGCACTGATGGCACGTGCTGATATCTGGAGAGATGGGAACGAACCGGAGGTGTGCGCTGCGGCTCTTCTCGATCACAAATCGGCGAGTTGTCTTCTTCGCCGAGGGTACCTCTTCGAGCTTCACTTGCATGGAATGGATTGCAGATTGGGGAGGCGCTTTCTCCGTAAGCTCTGCTATGAATTCCTCAATCGCGTCGGGAGAGCCAATGGCTTCGATGTGAACGCCCGTCGAGTCGTTGAGAACGTAACCCGAGATCCCGTGCTCCTTCGCAAGGTTATAGACAAAGGGGCGGAAACCCACTCCTTGAACGATTCCGCGGATATTGATCCTGGCTTTCTGGCGCATAGGTTTCAAACACGATTGTGAAAGGACGAGACAACTGGGCCAGCGTGCGCTCGGTGCTCCGGATACCTGCTGGGTTTCGACACGGAATGTTTTGCCGGGCGGTTCGCGGGCTCACCGCAAGACATAATCCAACTTCCTGGTGAAATCAGGAGGGGCTTCCTCACTTGCCTCTCAAACGCAAACGCTCCTGGACGCTCGCGCTGACTACAGACCGTTCGACATCGCCGGAAAGGGCGGTTCTTCACCGTGCAGCGGGCGGACCACCCGAAAGCCGATGTTGTCCGTCGGCACAAGCCACCAATGGCTTTTCGGTTCCTGTGGATCCAGCTTCAGCCACCAATCGGATGAGCGGTTGCGGCGGGCGGACCGAACCTGATCAGCGTTACTCTTCCAGGAACCACCACGTACGACATGGTTCTTCCCTGATTCCGGCCCCTGTGGGTCTTTCGGCCACTTTCCGGAGGGAACAGAGCCGAAATGCGTGGAGCCGTACCAGTCGAGGCACCATTCGCTCACGTTGCCGTGCATGTCGTAGATGCCCCACGCATTGGGCTTCTTTGTCGCCACATCGTGCGTGCTATTCTCGGCGTTGTCCGTGTGCCAGGCGTACTCGCCGAGCTTCGACGCGTCATCCCCAAAACAGTACGTCCCCTCTGCCCCTGCTCGACACGCATACTCCCACTCCGCCTCCGTTGGCAACCGGTACATTTTCCCGGTTCTTCTGGAGAGCCACCTGCAGTAAACCATCGCTCCGTACCAGCTCATGCCGATCACTGGTTTTCCATCTCTGCCGAAGTTGCGATACGAGTCTCCCCAGGGCATCGTCGGCCGGGTGACGCCGTCAACGTACTTCTCCATCCAGGGAGCGCCTTTCGGGCGATACGGGTACGCGAAAGCTTCGTACTCATCCCACGTGACCTCCACCTTCCCGATCCAGAAGGGGCCCACAGTAACCTCGTGTTGCGGCCCCTCGTCTTTCTTTCTCCCCTTTTCCGAGTCCGGGCTTCCCATCGTGAAAGTGTCCCCCGGAACCGCGATCATCTCGAAGGGCACGACTGTTCCATCCAGTCCCTCAATGCTCTCGGTATAGTTGACGAAATCGGCAGGCAAAACCTCTGCCGGTTTTTCCGCTGAGGCGACGACCGTTACGCCAGGCCCCGGGGCGGTTTCCATATGGTTGACGAGCTCTTCGGGCAGGCCCCCTGCCGGCTTTTCTGCTTTCGAGCTCGGCGCCTCTTGGTCGTCGGTCTTGCCGCACCCGCACACAAATGCCAGCGCCAGCAGCACCGCCATGGAAACCGCTGCTGCCACAAAGCCTGCTGGCGTCGCCTTGCGCCCTTCCACATCCCTCTTTTTTCTCCCTCCGTCATCGCGCTTCCTCAAGGTTGTTCCGGCGCTCTGCGCGATTCGAAACACGCGTCTCATGCGTTCCTTCCTCCTTTCCTACCTGTAAACGAAACAAACAAGGGATTTCCAGTGACCGGCGATTCCGAGCGCTCTCGCCCGGAAGCCACACTCCCAACAGCCAAGCTGCCGTTCACTAGTGGTCCGACCTTCTTTCTGGTCGCTATGCGAACCACGGTATCTTAAGGGTCCTGTTCCTCCTTTGCAAGTCGGAACTGGATCAAACCAGTAACGCTTCAGTTGTGCCGGGATGGCGAGGCTTTGGCTGGAGAAAGAGCTCGTAAGCATCGGTGGCGGGCGCCCAGGAGCCTCATGCCGTTAGAAATGACCAGCAATGAGGCGCCTGTGTCGGCGGCGATTGCCATCCACAATGTCACGATTCCCAGGACCGCGAATATCATGAAGAGGAGTTTCACGCCGATGGCGAAAGCGATGTTCTGTTTGATGATTCGGAGGGTGTGTCTGGAGTGCTTTATGAGCCAGGGGAGTTTGCTGAGGTCATCGGACATCAGGGCGATGTCAGCGCTTTCTATGGCAGCATCTGTGCCGGCGGCGCCCATAGCGATGCCGAAGCTGGCGGCAGCCAGGGCGGGAGCGTCGTTGACGCCATCCCCCACCATAGCCACAACACCGAGGTCCCTGACAAGCGCCTGAACGGCCTCGACTTTGCCCTCCGGAAGAAGTTCGGCCATGAAACTGTCCACGCCGGTTTTACCGGCGACGATGCGGGCTGTGCCCTCGTTATCTCCAGTGAGCATGACGATCCGCTGGACACCGAGTTTCCGTACCTCCCTCACCGTTTCACGGGCGCCTTCCCTTACACCGTCGGCGATGGTAATGAGGCCGCAGACGTGTTCATCGTTGCCGAGGGCCACAATCGAGGAGCCTGCGCGAGCGAGTTGCTCAGCTTTATCATGAATTTCCGGGGTCTCCTCGCCCATTTCGTGCATGAGCCGGTGACTGCCGATCCAGAACGGGCGCCCGTCTATATTGGCGGAGGCGCCTTTTCCTTTGATTGCCCGGAAGTCTTTCGCGTGACGGAGACTGATTCCCTCCGCTTTGGCTATCCGGAGGATGGCGTTTGCCAGAGGATGTTCGCTATTCGCCTCGAGGGTTGCCGCGATCTCCAGAAGTTCTTCCCGGGAGTGTCCGTTGAGTGGAATGACCTCCTGCACCTCGGGCCGGCCGTATGTGAGGGTCCCAGTTTTGTCGAGGGCGAGCCCCCTTAATCGCGAAGGAGCTTCAAGGAACATGCCGCCTTTTATGAGGACACCGTTGCGAGCCGCTGCCGTCAGGGCGGATACGATGCTCACCGGCGTTGAGATCACCAGAGCGCACGGGCAGGCAATTACCAGCGTTACCAGTCCGCGATATAGCCATTTCGCCCAGGAACCTCCGAAGAAAAGCGGCGGGAGCAGCACCATACAGAGAGCAACAGCCATCATGATGGGAGTGTAGTAGCGTGCGAACTTGTCCACCCATCGCTCACTGGGCGCGCGACGGGAGCGGGCTTCCTGGACGAGATGAATCACCCGTGCGAGTGTCGTGTCGCCGGCACGCTTCGTCGCCCTGAACGTCAGGGCCCCATCCTCGTTGATAGTCCCCGCGAACACCTGGTCGCCCGGTTTCTTGGACACCGGTGCTGACTCTCCCGTGATAGGCGCCTGATTCACTCTCGAAGAACCCGCCACAACTACGCCGTCGAGTGGGACTTTTTCGCCCGGACGAACCAGGACAGAGGCGCCAACGGGCACTTCCTCGACTCGCTTCTCCAGAATAACCCCACTTTCCGGCGAGACATATCGAGCAGTGACAGGCGACAGGTCCATCATCGCCGTGACCGCGCGTCGGGCACGGCCAACGCTCCAGCGTTCCAGAAAAAGAGCCAGGGCAAACAAAAAAGCCACTGTAGCCGCCTCGAGCCATTCTCCGATAGCGACGGCGCCCGCGATGGCTATTGTCATCAACAGGTTCATATCGGGCTGGAAACGCCTCGCCGCGCGGAGGGCTTTCGGGACGACGAACCAGGCCCCTGTTATGATGGAGCACACATAAAGAAGCAGGGAAGCAAGAGGGAAGGCGTGTTCCTCGGCTCCACCGGCGACCAGGGCATGGAAGAAGCTCCCGTGCAGTATCGAGTGGCTGATAAAACCTCCCAGGAGCGATGCCCCGCTGGCGGAGGTCATGATGAGGTGGCCGCGTCTCTGCCAAAACGAAGCCCCTTTCTCCTTCGCGTTCTCCTCCCAGGGGATTGCCTTCATGCCGGTTGACGCAACAGCGGCCTCAATGGATTCCGGCGAAATTCTCTCTTTATCGTACTCAACGGTCATCCGCGCCTCGAGAATGTCGAAATCCACAGCCAGGATGCCAGCTCGACCGTCAAGCTGATTTCTCAGGACAGCCACTTCGTCAGCGCAATCCAACCCGTGAACCTTATATGTTACCTGAGCCGTCATAGTCTCATTTGCGATTGGGTCCTCAGGGAACCCAGCCGTCCCTTTGTTAATGGGAGAAGAACCTATCTGCCTTGCGGGCACTTCGCGTGCTCCAGTCCCTGTGCGAACAGCGTCCGAATATGATCGTCGTCGAGCGTGTAGTAGATCATCTTCCCTTTGCGGCGATGTTTGACCAGCCTTTGCGAGCGCAGCAACCGGAGCTGATGCGAAACCGCCGACTCCGTTACGCCCAGCAGTCTCGCAAGATCACAAACGCACAACTCCTCCGTTGATAGGGCGTGAATCATTTTGACGCGAGTGGGGTCGCTAAGCGCGCGAAACGCCTGCACAACGATGTCAATGATGTCGTCGCTTACCATCGCTGCCTGAAGCCGCCTGATCTTATCTTCGTCAACGAAGTGAGCCTCGCATTCGGTAGCTTGCTGAGTAGCTGCGGTTGAGTTGGGCATTTGCTGCTCCTTTTATTGGTGAAGTCACACAAACGTCTGAGCAATCGTTCATATGTTACCACGCTCTGAGCTTGTTGTCAAGAACTCTCCTCAGACTGTCTGTACTGCACAGGTAGAAGGTAAACAGGCCTATGGGAGGTTGAGTTACTTGGGTGGTGAGGTGATGAAAAGGTTGAGGGAGAGGGGGAGGAAGCCCCCCATGGGGGGCTTCGGGCGGTCGAAAAAATGAACCTCGCGGGTAACTATTCAGATACCTTTCGCGAGGGATAGGTCACTTCGCGTGCATGGAGGCAAGCTAAGCTTCTTGGTGAGACGTTACGAGCTATCGAGTGCCCGGAGGAA